>JBIIDW010000053.1:0-8733 GCA_044238215.1 Steroidobacteraceae bacterium | reverse complement strand
CAACGACTCGTCAACTATAGGCCATGCCGCGCGTGACGGCCGTCCGATCGCGACGCGGCGCCGGCAGTGGATGCATTTTGTCGACTGAGTGTCTACACTGAATGTGAGTGCGTCAACCACAACGGCGGGATGAGATGATCAAGGTTGTCTGGTTCCTGAAGCGCGCCGAGCACCTGAGCCTCGCGCAGTTTCGCGAGTGGTGGCTCACCCGGCATGCTCCGGAGATCGCCGCCGATCAGAAGCCCTATCTCAAGCGATACATCGTCAAGGTCCGCCGCGAGGACGACGGCGAACTCGCGGCCGGGAGGCCGAAGGACGACAGTCCCTGGGATGGCATGGCGGAGCAGTGGTTCGACACGGCCGAGGACTATAACGCGGTCTACGGACGCAGCGATCGGCCGACGCGCGCCGACACACTCGCGAACACCAGCCGCTTCGAGCGACTAGTCGTCGATGAGTTCGAGATCCCTGTGGATGCCTGAAGGACAAGGTCGGCCATCCCTGCCGTACGTCGCTCCACGCCTCGAAGTCCTCGCGAAGCCGCGCTGGAGTCAGCGGTCCGCCCGCCTCTCCGAGAACGAAATAGGCACTGTGCAGCAGACGGTCGCCCGCCGTGTAGGCCTGCGTCGTTCGCATGCGATCCCAGCCCCCGATCTCCCCCATCAGGAACCGGCACGGGCGCTCGTCGGCGAGCGTACGGATGCGCCGCACGAACTCGATGCTCTCGGGGCGCGACTGATTTCAGAGCCCCTGCTGTGTCTCGATCGGCAGGCGCGGCTTATGTACGCCGCTCGGCGGATTGTCGGGCCGCTGCGAATCGACCACGGCCAGATTGATGACATCCATCCGGAAGCCGTCGACGCCACGCTCGAGCCAGAAATGTCCGATGTCGAGCAGCGCCGCCTGCACTGCGGGGCTCTGCACGCGCAGGTGCGGCATCTGCGGCGGGAAGTGCGTCACGTACCCCTGGCGTCGCGCGAGGTCCCAGTCCCATGCCGGGCCGCCGAAGATCGAGATCCGGTTGGTCGGCGGCGATCCATCGGGCCGGGCGTCGCCCCACTCGTACCAGTCGCCCCTCGGACCCTCTGGCAACGCACGACTCTCGGGGAACCACGGGTGGCGCGAGGAGGTGTAGCTGTAGATCTGGTCGACGATGACCCGCACGCCGAGGGCATGGGCGCATTCGAGCAGCGCGTCGAAGTCCGCGAACGTCCCGCAGCGGGGGTCGACGGCGCAGTGATCGATCGTGTCGTAGCCGAAATCCACCCAGTTCGAGGCGTAGAACGGGCTCAGCCAGATCGCATCGACGCCGAGACCGGCGACGTAGTCGAGCCGAGCGGTGATGCCGGGAAGGTCGCCCCAACCATCACCGTTGGAGTCGGCAAAGCTTAAGGGATAGATCTGATAGAGCGTGGCGCCGCGCCACCACTCGGCATCGATGCCGCTCGCCATGGTCAGTACTCTGCGTGCCCGCGCCCGGGCCCTATGCCGACACGGAATCTACATGCGCGCGGCGCCCGTCTGCGCCGCTCGACCTCCCGGTGCGGAAGCGGGTCCACCGGCGCGCCTCGGCGCACCTCTGCTCGGGCGACCGCAGGTCCACCGCAGGCTTCGCCTCGGCGGCGCACGCGGTCCGAGATCACATCCCGCTCCCGCCCTTGGCGAGGCCGATCTCGCCACTGGCCAGGTCGTCGGTGATCTTCGGCGCGCTGATGTAGCGAACGCTCGGTCGCAGCGTCATCGGCAGCACCGCGACGGCCGCCAGGTCCTCGGCCATCGCGGCATTCGGCTCGCGGCCGAGGTGGACGAACACCGAGCCGATGACTTCGGTGGGCGCATCGACGACCGCGACGCCGCGGTCGGCGAGCGCGTGGACGTGGCCCGCGTCGTGGCGGGCGAGCGTCGCCATGATCCCGAGGTCGAGGTTCCAGGCGTTCGGGAGCTTCGCGCGATCGAGGGGCCGGAGCACGCCCGCCTTGACCGGGCGCTCGAGGAGGTGGGCCGAGGGCACGACGATGTCGTGACCGGATCGACCGGTCGGCCGCTTGGGCTCACTCAGCGCGTTCGAATCGACGGTGTCGGACACGATCCTGATCGCGGTCTCGGCTTCGAACTGCTGCGGGATCGGTAGATCGATGTAGACGGCCCGGTTGTAGACCCGCGACTCGCGCGGCGCGGCCGAGGTGGCCGGCTCCTGCGGGCCCTTGCCGCCGTTACATCCGGTCAGCAGGAGCGTCCGGACGAGTCCAAGGATCGGCGAGCTTCGTGACGGGGCGTTCATCGGCATCAACCTCGGGGGCAGACCGGCGGATCGATCAGGGTGGACCGAGAGGCCGCGGGCGCTCCGTCGCGGCGAAGCCGCGGGCCGGGCACGAGCCGCCGGGACGGCCGCGGCGAAGCGCACTGGTACGCTCTGACGCAAGCGCATCTGCACGACGGGACGCGCGCCACGAAGACTTAGCAATTTATGTCGACATGATGTATACTTGAAATGCCCCCGCCTGGCAACCGCCCGGCACGGCCGCCTCCGGCGCCGCCCGGGCCGATCGGCCGCGACCGGCCGTTGCGCCGCTCCTGCCTCGCACCACAGCTCACTCATGACTAAAGACCAGACGCTCCAAGACATCGATCTCCTCATCCTCGGCAGCGGCATCGCGGGGCTGACGTGCGCGCTGGTGGCCGACGAGCTCGGGCTTCGGGCGGTGGTGGTCGAGAAGGAGCCGCTGATCGGGGGTGCATCCGCCTACTCGGAGGCGATGGTCTGGGTGCCCGGGAGCCGCCAGGCGCAGGCGGCGGAGGTGCGCGACACGCCCGAGGCCGCCGTGCGCTACCTCGTCGGCGCTGCGGCACCGCATGCCGACCTGCCGCGGATCGAGGCGTACGTCCGAACCGCCGCGGAGGCGCTCGCGTTCCTCGAGGATCATGCGCCGGTCCGCTACGAGCTCACTCGCGGTTCGGTGGACTATCAGCAGGACCTGCCCGGCGCGAGCTGCGGCGCACGTGCGCTGACGCCACTGCCGTTCGACGGCCGCGGCCTCGGCGGCCGCCTGAGGGACCTGCGCTGGCCGCTCGCCACGACGATGATCTTCGGCAGCATGAGCGTTTCGGGTCCGAACCTGCCGCACTTCTATCGCGTCGGCCGATCGATCCGTTCGACGGCCATCGTCGCCGGACTCTTCCTGCGCTTCCTCGCGGACCGATTGCGTGGCTATGGCCGCGGCACCGTGCTGACCGGCGGCAACGGTGTGCTCGGCGCGCTCGTGCAGGCGCTCGATGAGCGCCGAGTACCAATCCTCACCTCCGCCCGGGTCGAGAGCCTGAACCAGGTCGGCGGCCGCGTGGAGGGCGTGCGCCTCAGCTGGTGGGGCGCCTCGCACGAGGTACGCGCACGAGCGGGCGTCGTCCTCGCCTGCGGCGGCTACGCGCACAGCCCCGAGCGCACCGCACGCACGCACCAGCACGTCGCCAGGGGAAAGGCGCACTACTCCCTCGTGCCGGCGGGCAATGTCGGGGATGGCCTCGCGCTCGCCGAGTCGGCGGGCGGGTATCTCAATGATGCCCTCCAGCACCCGGCGGCCTGGGCGCCGACCTCCCTGGTGCCGGTCGGAGCGGCGCGGGTGCCGTTTCCGCACTTCGGCGATCGGGCCAAGCCCGGCGTGATCGCGGTGGACAGGCGCGGCAGCCGTTTCGCCAACGAAGCGACGTCCTACCATCGCTTCGTGGCTGCGATGATCGCGGCCGCCGACGGTGACGCCGAAGTCGAGGTGTTCCTGCTCGCCGACCACCGTGCGATCCGCCGCTACGGGCTCGGTGTCGTCCCGCCGTTTCCCGGTCGCATCGGTCCGCACCTGCGCTCGGGCTACCTCACCCGGGGGCGGAACTGGCCGGAACTCGCGGCGCTGCTCGGGTTGCCGGTTTGCGCACTGACCGACACCATCGAGCACTACAATGCCGCGGCGCACCGCGGACTCGACCCGCAGTTTCACAAGGGTGAGGACGTGTACGCCCGCAGCTATGGCGATCCCGCGCACACGCCGAATCCCAACGTCGGGCCTCTCGACACGCCGCCCTACTACGCCGTGCGGCTCGTGCCCGGCGATCTCGGCACCTTCGCCGGCATCGCCACCGACGTCGACGGGCGGGTCGTGCGACGCGACGGCTCGCCCGTGCCGGGTCTCTATGCGATTGGCAGCGATGCGGCGAGTGCCTTCGGCGGCGCCTATCCGGCCGCCGGCATCAACGTCGGACCCGCCCTGACGTTCGCCTACCGCACCGCCCACCATGCGCGGCAGGCCACGGGCGTGCCTGCCCCTTCCGCCGCACCGATGGTTACGACATGAAGAAGCCCAACGCCACGCCGCGTCGCGTCATCATCACCGGAGGCTCGGGCGGCATCGGCCGCAGCATCGTCCGCCGCTTCCTCGACGGCGGCTCCACGGTCGTGAACCTCGACCGCGCCCCCCTGCGCCTGCGCGGCCGCGCGGCGCGGCGCCTGCACTCGCTCGAGGTCGACCTCGCCGATGGCGCGGCGATCCGCGCGGCGTTCGTGGAAGCCGACCGCCGGTTCCGCGGCGGCGCCCCCGACACGCTGGTGGCGGCCGCCGCGATCGGCCTCACGCATCACCTCCTCGAGGCGAGCGAAGCCGACGTCGACCGGATCATGGCGATCAACGTCCGTGGCACCCTCGTCTGCGCCCAGCAGGCCGCGCAGCGCATGCGCGCCGGGCGCCGCGGGCGCATCGTCGTCGTCACCTCGATCAGCGCGCTGCAGGCCTGGGCGCAGGAGCCGCTCTACTGCGTCAGCAAGGCCGCGCAGATGTCCCTCGTCCAGAACCTCGCGACCGAACTCGCACCGTTCGGAATCCTCGTGAACGCGGTAGGCCCGGGCGTCATCGACGTGCGCAGCCACGGCATGTCGGGAAACCGGGCACGCCCGGACATCCGCCAGCACTACCACGACCGGATCCCGCTTCGGCGCGGCGGCACGCCCGAGGAGGTCGCCGAGACGACCTGGTACCTCTCGACGGTAACGTACATGACCGGCCAGACGCTATACATGGACGGCGGTTTCCTCGCCGCCGGTCTCGGCTACTTCGGGTCGCTGGAACGCGACGTGCTCGCGAGGCTCGAGGCGCCTGCGCGGCACGAGCGGCACAGCGCCCGAGCGCCCCGGTGACCATGAGCGCCCGCCGCGCCTTCATCGCTGGTCTCGTGCACGAAACCAACTCCTTCTCGCCGATCCCGACCAACGCCGCGAGCTTCCAGGCCGATGCGTTCCGTCCCGGGCCGCAGTATCGCCCGGCCGACTCGGTCGACACGCTGGGCTACGGTGTGTTCGCCGAACTGTGCCACGCGGCAGGGATCGACGTGCGCGCGAGCCTCTTCGCCTCGGCCCAGCCGAGCGCGCCGCTCGAGGCCCGGGCCCGACAGGCGTTCGACATCCTCTGGGCGACGCGGGAAGGTCGTTGTCGCCCGACCACCTTCGCGTGGCGGGTGGCCGTGGTGGGCACCTACCCGACGGTCGCCGAGCCGATGAAGAGCGTGGTGGCGAGACTGCGTGAAGCGCAGGGGCAACCCCGGGTGCTCACCCTCTCGGTGTTTCATGGCTTCTGGCTCGCCGATACGCCCTTCACGGGCGCCTGCGTGCTCGCGACGACCGACGCGGACCCAGCCCTTGCACGCCGGATCGGCGAAGAGCTCGCACAGTCCTTCATCGCGGCGGCCCTGTCCTCGCCTGGGGGCCTCGGGATCGACGCGACGCTCGATGCGGCCGAGAAGGAGCGTGCGTATCCGGTCGTGCTCGCCGATCGGGGCGACAATGCCGGCGGCGGTGCAGCGGGCGACTCGACCTTCGTGCTGCGGCGATGCTCGCGCGCGGCATCCGCGAGGCCGCGGTCGCACTTCTCTGGGATCCGATAGCCGTCGACTTCGCGCATCGTGTCGGCGCCGGGTCGCGCCTCGCGCTGCGACTCGGTGGCAAGGTCGGCCCGATGTCCGGAGCGCCGCTCGACGTCGAGGCCGAAGTGCTCTGCGTCCGCGAGGATGCGCCCCAAGCGTGGTTCGCGCAGGGCGAGCCGCGGGTGTTCACCGCGCACGGCATCGACCCGCGCAAGTGCAGGTACGTCGTCGTGAAGTCGACCGCGTATTTCCAGAATGGCTTCGCGCCGATCGCCTCGCGGATCCTCTTCGGCGAAAGTCCCGGCAGTCTCACGTTCGACCCCGCGCACCTGCCCTATCGCAAGGTGCCACGGCCCCTCTATTCGATCGACGTGGACTTCACCCCGCGGCCGCTACCGCTCCCGGGTCGCGGGCAGCAGACTCCGCTTCGATCGGCGGAACGTCCGCGGCGCGTGGGCGCCGGGGGCCACGCCTGCGGCCGGAGTGCCGCAACCGCGCGAACCGCCCGGGCTCGTGCTGCCGGCACTGGCATTGCTGCTTCCCGAGCCGCGCCTCCTGGCGCGCGCCCTGCGGTCGTGGGTGTGCTCGCGCGGCGGGCTCAGATGGCCGCCCGGAAGAAGTGCGTCGCGCGGGTTGCGACGCATCCCCGCGCAGCGTGTAACCGTCGGCAAACCGCTCATCGAGCAGGCGCCCGTCGTGAGAGGCTCCGCGAAAGCGGCCCCAGCACGCCGCCGCCTGTGCAGAGGCCACGACTTCCCAGAGTTCGTAGCGGCCCGAGGAGATGATCCGCGCGTGCTGGTAGAAGTGCAGCAGCATATCGATGCCCCGGATCGGCTCGTATCCGGGACGCTCGAGCACGACATCGGCGGTGAGGTGGCGATGCAGGGCGTCCCAGTTTCGAGCATCGATCACCTCGAAGATCTCGCGGACGATGGTCGCGCTCATGCCGGTCGCCCCCCGAGAGCGCAGACGAGCGATCCCAGCACCACGAGGAATGCCCCGATCCACTGCGGCGCGGTGGTCGCCGTGGTCGCGATCCCCGCCAAGCCTGCGCTGGCGATCGCCTGCACCATCAGCAACGTGAAGACCGGCTGCGCCGCCAGCGTCGCGCGGATGCGCGAGACGTCCCAGCGCTTGCTCGCGAACGCACCGTATGCGAGCACGGAGTTTGCGCCCGCGAGCAGGAGCGCGATCCACGCCTCCGGCTCGAGCGGATCGAGGGTGCGGACGTCCCGGAACGGCGTCAACAGAAGGCCCGCGATCGCCATCGTGGCCGCGAGAATGCGATTCGGCGCCATCGACCTCTGCAGTCTGCGCTGCGCGAGCGCGAAGGCGACCCAGCAGACGGCGCTCAGCAGTACCCACGCGAGGCCGACGACCAATGGGGTATCCGCCTCGCGGAGTTCATGCAGACGATCGGAGAAGAACACCGGCATGCCGATGAGCAGGGGCGCAAAGCCGAGCCATTGCAGTACGCTCAGCCGCTCCTTCAGCCAGACAACGCCGACGAACAGCAGCAGCATCGGCTGCAGTTGCACGAGCACGCTGAGCGCGCCGGCGGGCAGGTGCTGCAGCGCCGCGGCGGTGAACACGTAGCTTCCGAGCGTGCCTGCGGCGGCGATCAGCAGGAGAAGGCGCTGCGGGTACGCAAGGGCCGCGAGCGCGGGCCAGAGCCCGGTGCGCCACTCGAAGGCTACGAACACGACGGCTGCGGCGACGAGGCGGAATCCCGAGATCGCCACGGGCGTGAGCACCGTGCCGAGATGTTGCACGACGATCGGGAACCAGACCCAGGTCACGGTCGCCGCGAGCGCCGCCGAGAAGCCTGCCAGATGCACCGAGCGCCGTGTCAGCGGGCCCGGCAGGGGCCTAGCATCCATCGGGCGGCACCGTCAGTTGCCCGAATTCGAGCACCCAGCCGCGCTGCTGGCGCCGATGGACCTCCGTCGTGTACGCGAATTGCCCGCTCGCCGGATAGGTCAGCAGGAAGGTGGCGAGGGCGGCGTCGGGCCCGAGCCGCTGGTTCGCTCGCGTGGTCGCCGCGTACGCCGCCGGGGGCCCTGGCACGGTGAGGCGCGACACCAATAGCTCGCGCTCAGCGCGCGAAGGCGGCCGGCCTCAGCGGTTCACCGCCGTATCGGGCGAACCAACCGAGCGTTTCGGCCAGGTGGCTCAGCTGATGGCTGGGGTGGGCCCGGGCGATGGTCGCGGCCATGGCGGTGGAGCTCGCGCCTTCGGGATTGCGGTGAACGCAGTCGCCCCCGGTGCGCTGGAGGCGAAGACGGTCTCGATGGTCTCCACCCGCAGTGATCACCAGGTGCTGCGCCACGATCTCGAGCGCATTCCCCAGGGTCGCTTCGGGACACCTGAAGAGGTGGCACGTGCCGTCGAGTTTCTCGCCGATGCCACCTGGATGACGGGCCAGACGATCGTTCTGGACGGCGGCATTATGGCGACGGGCCTCGGATACTTCGGCGCCGCCCAGCGGCGGCTCACCGGGCGCACGGACGGCTGATTCGCGATGAACAGCAGTGACCGGCTTGGGGGCGCCGGTCGCACGGCGCCGGGCCCCCAAGACTCGCGACTTCGCCGTGACCGGAATTTCCGTTCGCGTGGGGCGACGCTTGAGTGGCGCACCGCGAGCTGTCGTCGGATGCGACTCCACCGCTTTGCAATGCGCTCCTGAACTGCCGCTACTCGCCAGCTGGGAGACCATGCTCGCCGAGCCGGCGCGACAGGCTGTCCGCTTCCAGATCAGGTACGGGACTGAGCCTGTGCTGCGCCGTCCCCATTCGAATGCTGCGAGCGGTTCAAGGCCACGACCAATCCGGCGGT
>JBIIDW010000052.1:0-8976 GCA_044238215.1 Steroidobacteraceae bacterium | reverse complement strand
CTGCAGAAGGCATGGCGCGCGCAACCCGACGACCACGGGACGCACGACGGCGATCGCCATCTCGTACGGCGCGAGAAACGACGCCTGCAGTATGAAATGAGCGCCGAGTTGCTGTTGTCACTCATCTGCGCCGCGATCTTCGCGTGGTGGGCCTCGGAGGCCGATGGGGTGCACCGCTGGACCTTCGTCGTGTTCTCGATATCCGCAGTCACGACGCCGGTTGTAACTTTCTTCATGCGCCAAAGCCTTTGGCGCGCTCGGGTCGATACCCTCGCCTCCCATCGCGTGTTCCTGCGCCGAAGAGCGCGGCTCGGCTTGACGTTGGCGCGGATCGGCTACGTCGGTGGGCCAGCCGGCGTCGTGCTGGGTTTCCTTCTTGCAAGCCAGCTCGGGGTTCGCCCGGCGGACCCGACGAACATGACCGCGGTGGTCCTTGCCTGTCTGGCGCTGACGGCCATGGTTTGCTGGTGGCTGCTGGAGGCGCGCAAGTGGCGACGCACACTCCAGAAGCTGGATTCATACGAAGAGCATGACCTCGACGCAGACCGATGAAGTGGCGCTGACGGTTCGATCACGGAGCCCGGGGGTCACGATCCCCGCCGTGACCTCGCAACCGGTTGATCTGCAAGACTGGGCCCGCTTGGATTCGAACCAAGGACCAAGGGATTATGAGTCCCCTGCACTAACCGCTGTGCTACGGGCCCGCCGCGAGACCGGATTGTAGCGCCCTTGCGCCGCCCGGGCCTGCGGGTACCATTGCGCCCCTCGCCCTGACGACCCCGAGGACCCTCCATGAAGCTTTACTACGCCCCCGGCGCCTGCTCGCTCGCCTCCCACATCGCGCTGCGCGAGGCCGGAGTGCCGTTCGAAGCCGTGAAAGTCGAGGGTCGCGGCACGAAGACGGCGGCCGGCGTGGACTACCTGACGGTCACACCGAAGGGCTATGTCCCGGCGCTGCAACTCGACGACGGCGAGGTGCTCACCGAGGGCACGGCGATCCTGCCCTACGTCGGCGACCTGAACCCGACGGCAAAGCTCGCGCCCGCCCATGGCACGCTGCCGCGCTACCGGCTGCACGAGTGGCTGGGCTACGTGGCCACGGAACTGCACAAGAACTTCGGCCCCTTCTTCAGCCCGGGCACGACCGACGAGCAGAAGGCGGCGGCCAAGGCGAACCTCGGCAAGCGTTTCGACTTCGTGCAGCAGTCGCTGGCGGGCCGGTCCTTCCTGCTGGGCGACGACTTCAGCGTCGCCGACGCCTACCTGTTCACGGTGCTCGGCTGGACGGCCTACGTCGGCATCGACCTCGGCCAGTGGCCGGCGCTGAAGGCCTGGCACGCGGGCGTGGCCGCTCGGCCGGCGGTGCAGGCCGCAATGCGCGCCGAGGGCCTGATCAAGTGACCGGGGCGGCCGAGGCATCGGCCCCGGCCTACCTGCTCGTGCAGGGGCAGGTCACGGACGTCGAGGGCTTCAAGGCCTACAACGCCGCGCTGCCCTCGATCTACGCGAAGTACGGCGGACACTACCTGACCGTCACCCCGGCGGCCCGCGTCGAGGTTGCCGAGGGCGAACCGCGCAACGAGAGCATCCTGATCGCGCGGTTCCCGTCGAAGCAAGCCGCGTGGGGCTTCTGGAAGTCGACCGAGTACGAAGCCGCCAAGAGGCTTCGCGAGGGCAAGGGCCGTTTCTACGTCACCGTGCTCGAGGGCATGCCCGGGGCCTGAACGTCGGCGCGCGGTGGTTGGCCCGGCGGAAAGCGCAACGCCGAGCCGGCGCGCGACGAGCGCAGAAACGGGTAGAACAGCTGCACTGCCCAGCGCTCGGGCCCGTTGGCGCGGTCATCCGCCAGCCCGAACGCGGGCGGATAACGGCGGGTGATGCGGGCCGTCCCGAAGATGATGTCCCACAGGAACAGCAGGTTGCCGTAGTTGCCGGCATAGTGGCCCACGCCGTCGTCCTGGCTCAGCGCGTGGTGAGCGTAGTGCGTGGCCGGCGTCGAGATCAGCCGCTCGAGCACCCACATCAGCGGGTGCAGGGCGGGCCGCCGGTACAGCGCCTCGTCCCAGCGGCAGCTCGAGTGGGCACCCACGATGACCAGCAGCTTGAACGCCAGGTAGCCGGTGTAGACCCAGCCGAAACCCAGGTAGGACAGCAGGCCACCCAGCCACAGCCCGGGCATGAATGCGTAGTAGAGCGCGTTGTTGCGGTAGACGACCCGCACGCTCATGTAAGGCGCGGAGTGATGCACGCGGTGCAGCGGCCAAAGCAGGCTCGTGTGCGAGAGCCGGTGCCACAGGTACTGCGTCAGGTCATCGGCGACGAGCAGGGTCAGCACCATCGCCCACCAGGGCCAGTGCGCCAGCGCCCCACGCTGCCCGGGAATGAGCTCGGCGGCCAGGCCGGTCGAGGCCAGCAGCACGGCGGAGGAGACGATCGGGAAGACGACGATGATCGCGAGATCGAGACGGTCGTCTTCGCGGCTGGCGCCGGCCGGCCGGAAACGGCCGCGCAGGATCTCCAGCAACGCCACGCCGCCGAGGATGCCGACGGCCACGAGGGCCTGAACGTGTTCCGGACCTGGCGTCATCCTCGCAGCATCGAGCGGAATCCATCGCAAGGCAATTAGACCCTGCGGGCAAGCGGTCACGGATCTGTCACCGGATCGCCCCGCAGACTGCGGCAGAATATGGGGCATGAGGCAAGACGACATGCATCCCGCCGCCGAGCCCTTTGCTTCCATCCTCGAGCGGCGGCTCTCGCGCCGCGCCGCGCTCGCGACCGGTCTCGCCGCGGGCATCTCGGCCGGCGTGACCGGCACTCTGCCGGCCCTGGCCGCCCGCGCGCCCGCGCTGCCGCGCATCGGGCCCTCGACCCGCGATGCCCTGCTGCTCGCACCGGGATACCGCTATGACATGGTCGTGGGCTGGGGCGACCCGGTCACCACCCGCGACCGGGGGTTCACCCCCGGCTCCCGCCGAACCCTGGCCTGGCTCGACTCCAGCGCAGCCGGGCGCCAGGCCACGGCCTTCGGCGAGAACTGCGACGCCATCGCCTACTTCCCGGTATCGGGCAACTCCCCGGCGCGCGGGCTCCTCTGCGTCAATCACGAGTACGTCGTCGCTGAACTGGCATTCGCGGGCCTGCCGGCGGATGCCGGCACCAGGGCCCGCGGTCGGCGGGCGTGGATCGAGGCGCATCCTCAGGCCGTGGCCTGGATGCAGGCCGCCCACGGCGTGAGCGTGATCGAGGTCGAGCGCGGGCTGCGCGGCTGGCGCACCCGACCGGGCGGGTCTCTGGCGCGGCGCATCACGGCCAACACGGCATGCCAGATCACGGGCCCGGCGCGCGGCGCCGACCTGATGCGGACCGCAGGCGACCCGACCGGGACTCGCGCACTCGGAACCTTCGCCAACTGCGCCGGCGGCAAGACGCCGTGGGGCACTTACCTGACGGCGGAGGAAAACATCCAGGACTACTTCGGCGGCGCGGAGGCGCTGGCGGGCACCGCCGTGGACCCGCGCACGCGCGAAGCGCACGCGCGCTGGCCAATGCTGGCGAATTCCGCCTACGGCTGGGAGTGGGTGGATCCGCGCTTCGACCTGCGGCGCGAGCCGCGTGAGCCACTGCGTCACGGGTGGATCGTCGAGATCGATCCGCGCGACCCGGCATCCCCGCCGAGGAAGCGCACGGCGCTTGGCCGCTTCTGCCACGAGGGCGCGAACACCATCGTTGCGAAGGACGGGCGGGTCGTCGCTTACATGGGCGACGACGCGAAGTTCGAGCACGTCTACAAGTTCGTCACGCGGGGTCGCTTCGACCCGGCCAACCCGGCTGCGAACCGCGACCTGCTCGACGAGGGCACCCTGTACGCGGCGCGGTTCGACGCCTCGGGGCGGGGCCGCTGGCTGCCGCTGGTCCACGATGAGAACGGTCCGCTGAACGGCGCGGCCGGCTTCCGCAGCCAGGCGGACGTCGTCATCAAGTGCCGCGCAGCAGCCTCGATCCTCGGCGCGACGCCGATGGATCGCCCCGAGGACGTGGAACCGAACCCGCTGACGGGCCGAGTCTACGTGGCGCTGACCAAGAACGGCGACCGCGAGCCCGGCGCCCGCGGCTTCATGTACGGGCGCGAGGTGGCGTTCGATCCGAACCCGGCCAACCCGCGCCCCGACAACGATTACGGACACATCGTCGAGCTCATCGAGGACGGCGACGACGCAGCGGGCGAGAGCTTCGCGTGGAACCTGTTCCTGCTTGCCGGAGATCCCCGCGCCGCGGGCAGCCGGTACCTCACGCGCCCCGAACAGCTGGTGCCCGGCGAGATCGAGCGCGGCGACACCTACTACGCGGGATATCCGGATCGCGGCCAGGTCAGCCCGCTCGCCTGCCCGGACAACCTGGGGTTCGACCCGCAGGGCCGGCTGTGGATCGTCACCGATGCCGAAGCCGGCCTGCTCGCCAACAACGGCTGCTACGTCGTACCCACCCAGGGGCCGGACCGCGGCCTGCTGCGCCAGATCGCGAGCGGCCCGGTGGGCTGCGAGATCTGCGGCTGCGAGTTCACGCCGGACGGCCGGACACTGTTCCTGAGCATCCAGCATCCTGGCGAGGGCGGCGCGATCGATCGCGCCGTCAGCCACTGGCCCGACGGCGGCACGCTGCCGCCCCGCTCCGCCGTGGTGGCGGTCACGCGCGAGGACGGTCGGCCCCTCTAGTCGGGCTAGAATGCGTGCCTTACCCGGAGGCACGCCGCATGAGCATTCCCAAGAGCCAGCTGCAGTACCAGCTCGTCCGCCAGACCCAGGGCTTCAGCCTGCAACTGCGCGAAGGTGCGCCGATCCGGCAGCCCGGCGCCGGCGAAGTGCTGCTCAGGGTGCGCGCGACCTCGCTGAACCGCCGCGACGTCATGATCCGCGGCGGCATGTACCCCGTCGGTTCGAAGGACACCCTGGTGCCGCTGTCCGACGGCGCCGGCGAGGTGGTTGCCACCGGCCCCGGCGTCACCCGTTTCAAGGAGGGCGATCGCGCCGCGGCGATCTTCTTCCAGCGCTGGATCGCCGGGCGCCCCTCGGCCGAGACGTCTCCCTCCGCGCTCGGCGGCGCGCTGGACGGCATGCTGGCGGAATACGTGACGCTGTCGCAGGAGGGCCTGGTGCCCGTGCCTGCGCACCTGTCGCTCGAGGACGCCGCGAGCCTGCCCTGCGCCGCGGTGACGGCCTGGCACGGCCTCGTGTCGCGCGGCCACATGCGCGCGGGCGACACCGTGCTGCTGCAGGGCACCGGCGGCGTGTCCGTGTTCGGCCTGCAGTTCGCTGCCGCAGCGGGCGCGCGACCGGTCATCACGAGCTCGAGCGACACCAAGCTGCAGCGGGCGAAGCAGCTCGGCGCGGTGGCCACGATCAACTACAAGTCGAACCCTGAATGGGCCGGCGCCGTGCGCGAAGCCACGGGGGGCATCGGCGCGCACCACATCCTCGAGGTCGGCGGAGCCGGCACGCTGGCCCAGTCGCTTGCAGCCGTGGCCGCGGGCGGCCACATCGCCATCATCGGCGGACTCAGCGGCTTCGGTGGCAACATCCCCGCGGCATCGCTGGTCGGCCGCAACGCCGGCGTCACCGGGATCTTCGTCGGTTCGCGGGCCGATTTCGAGGCGATGAATGCCTTCATGACCCAGCACGGCATCCGGCCGGTGATCGACCGCGTGTTCCCGTTCGCGGAGGCCGACGCGGCCTACGCGCACATGGACGCGGGCAGCCACTTCGGCAAGGTCGTCATCCGCCACTGATCCCGCCGCAGTGACGTCGATCGCCGAATTCTTCGCCGCCGAGCGCGCCGCAGGCCGGCCGCTCGTCGCCGCGTTCGTCGTATCCACGGAAGGCTCGACCTACCGCAAGCCGGGCGCGCTGATGCTGTTCTCATCGGGTGGCACGCGCTGCGGACTGCTGAGCGGCGGCTGCCTCGAGGCGGACATCCAGGAACACGCTTTGCGGCTGCTTGCGGAAGGCGCGCGGGCGACCACGCGCAGCTACGACAGCCGCGGCTCGGACGATCCGATCTGGGGGCTCGGCCTCGGGTGCGAAGGGCTGATGCGCATCCTGCTGCTGCGCGTCGACGCGAGCACCGGATACGAGCCGCTGCGGTTCCTGCTCGAGTCCGCGGAGGGGCGTGACCGCGGCGCCAGCGCGATCGTGGTGTCGGCGTCGACGAAGGGCGCGCATTTCGCGGGCGGTTTCTGGAACTGGCACGAGCGGCGGGGCGCGCGCGCGGGCACGCCGGCCGCCGTGACCGAGGCCTGCCGCGGGCGCGCGACCCGCGGCGGCGCGGCGCTGCAGCGCATCACCCTCGACGGGCAGGACGTCGACCTGTTCGTGACGGCGGTCGAACGCCGGCCGTCGCTGCTGCTGTGCGGCGCCGGACCCGACGCGGTTCCGGTTGCAGCTCTCGCCTCCGGACTCGGCTGGAGCGTCACGCTGGTAGACCACCGGCCGGCGTACGTCGACGCAGGCCGCTTCGCACCGGACCAGCGCCTGCTGCGCGTCGACGCCGACCGCCTCGGGGAGTCGGTCGACCTCGCCACGTTCGACGCCGCGGTCGTGATGAGCCACCACCTCGTGGCGGATGGGCACTACCTCGCGCAACTGGCTGGCGCATCGATACCCTACGTCGGCCTGCTCGGCCCCGCAGCGCGCCGGGAGCGGCTGTTCGCCGAGATCGGCGACGAAGCCACGCAGATGCTGCGCCCGCGGCTGCGCGCCCCGGTAGGCCTCGACCTCGGCGGACGCACGCCGGAAGCGATTGCGCTGTCGATCGTGGCCGAGATCCAGGCCGCGCTCAACGGCCGTCGCGGCCTACCGTTCTCGGCGCCTCACCAGGGAACCTTCTCGCCGGTATAGAGCACGATCTCGGCATCCTGGGTCAGGTTGTCGATGTTGCGGATCACCGCCGTGACGCTCTGCTCCGGCGTGAGCACGCCGGGCATCCCGCCGTAGCCGCTCTGCTGCAGGAGCCGGGTCTCCACCATGCCGGGCGCCATGATGCCGACCTTGACGCCCTGGGGCCTCAGCTCCGCCTGCAGCGCACGCATCGCCATGTTCACGCCCGCCTTGCTGACGCGGTAGAAGTAGAGGCTGCTCGGCCTGCGCGTGTTCGTGATCGACGACAGCCCGCTGGTGATCGTCACGATCTTCTTCTGCTCGCCGGCCAGCACGTTAGGCAGGAACGCACGCGCCATGGCCAGCGGCGCCCAGGTGTTGACGCGCAGCACTTCCTCGAACGTGGCGTAGTCGAGCTTCGCGAGCGACTGCTGCCCCGGATCGCCGAGCATGCCGGCATTGTTGAGCAGCACGTCGAGCGGCTTGCCGGCGTACCTGGCGGCCAGCGCGTCGATGTCGGCTGCACTGCCGACATCGAGCTTTTCGACGACGATCCGCGGGTTCGCGGCCGCCAGCGCGGCGAGCTCCGGCGCGGCCGAGGGGTCGCGGACCGTCGCGATGACCTGCCAGCCCAGCGCCGCGTACTGGCGGACGAACTCGAGGCCGAGACCGCGATTCGAGCCCGTGATGAGTACCACCGGAACACGCTCCGGGCCGGCGGCAGCCGGCGTCGACGTCGCCGCAACGGCGCCCGCGGGCAAGGCGAGCATCGACAGCATGGCAATTCCGGCGCGCAACAGTCGGTGCATGATCCTCTCCCAGGGGCGCCCGTGGGCAGCCGGTTCAGGAATGCCGCCGCCAGACCACCGGGAAGAGTTCCTCGGGCGGCGGGGCGTCGCGGCGCATCAGCGGATTGCGGTCGAACGGCGACATGCCGAGCGTCAGCGAGTTCGGCTGCCACAGTACGTCGCTGCCGATCCAGCGCAGCGTGAACGCGAGGCGCCGGCCCTGCGGCGCGCCACGGCGCGGCGGCGCGCCGTGGATCGTCCGCGGGTGGATCAGCAGGATGTCCCCGGCCTTCGCCGTCCACGTGCGGATATCGGCCGCCGGCGCGTGCACGCGCTCCAGCAGCTCGCTCCAGGGCCGGTAGTCGGGCGGCATCTCCTTGCCGCCGGCGAAGAACGTCGAGTAGTAGCGCACGGTGTCGCGGTGCGAACCGGCCAGGGTCTGCAGCGGTGAATTGTCCGCGTCGACGTCGGTCAGCGCGATCCAGAAGCTCGGCAGGTGCTGGCCCTGCAGGCTGAAGGTGCACTCGTCGTTGTGCCAGGGCGTCGCGGTCTCGCCCGCGAGCCCGATCTTCGAGAACGTGGCGTCCAGCCACACCCGCAGCGACGTGGCGCCGGTCAGGTCGGCCACGGTCTCGGCCGCCGGGGAGTCCAGGATCAGGCGCGCGATCTCCGGCATCTGCGGCATCAGGTTGACCAGCCGCACGTAGCCGTCGTGGTCCTCGAACTCGATGTCGCGGAACACGGGGCCCGGGCCCTTGCGCTCGAAGCTGCCGGCACGCAGCGCCGCGATGCTCGAGTCGAGCAGGTCCGTCAGCCGATCGATGAAGGCGCGATCGAAGACCCCCTCCACCCGGACGGCTCCGACCTCGTCGTAGATGCGGCGGTGCTCGGGCGTGACGCGGCTCATGCGCGTGAGCTCGCTTCGAGCTCGCGGTACCGGGCCACCAGCGGCGCGATGAACTCGCCGGCGCGGGCGCGCGAGTGCACGGGATGGTCACCCGCGTAGCAGTGACCGGTGGCGCCTGCCACGCGCTGCAGCACCGTGGCGTGGCAGTCGTGCAGCGGGTCGTCGGGCGCCGTGAGCGCGAGCACCGGCACGCGCACGGTGTCGAGCGCGGCGAACACGTCGTACTCCAGCAGCGCGCGCGCCGGCCGCATGTCGAAATTGGCCAGCATGCGCGCCTGCAGAAGCTTCATGGCGTAGGTGCCGAGCTCGGGATCGTAGGCGACGTTGGGGCGCCACATCCTCACCTCCCAGAGCATGTGCTGCCAGAGGCGCTGCAGGTGACTGCCGTCTTCGGCGACCTCGACCGGAC
>JBIIDW010000051.1:0-8995 GCA_044238215.1 Steroidobacteraceae bacterium | reverse complement strand
CTGGGCTCGGCCGCGGCGCTGCTCGCGGTGCTTGCCGCCGCGGCGCTCCATGCCCCGCGTGCCGAGGCACAGGTCTGCGCCATACCGGGCGTCGATGGTCCCGTCGTGCTGGCCGGCGGGGTCGTCAACACCTACTTCCCCGCAGCTGCCAGCGCTCCGGCGGGGGCCTCATCGATATCCCTCGGCTCCGGTCGGGGCGCCGCGCCAATCACCGCCGGCGATCTCCTGCTCGTGATCCAGATGCAGGATGCGACGATCAACCCCGCGGATTCCGACGCCTACGGTGACGGATCTGCGGGAGAACCTGCCTCCGGCGTGACCGGATTCGGCCAGTCGGGCCGGTACGAGTACGTCGTCGCGGCCACGTCGCTGCCGCTGGGCGGCGGCCTGCTCACACTGCGCACCCCGCTCGTGGGTGCGTATGTCCAGGCGGCAGCGAGCCCGACACAGGGGCAGCGGCGTTTCCAGGTCGTCCGGGTGCCGCAGTACTCGTCGGCCACCATCACGGGCCGCATCACGGCCCTCGGCTGGGATGGGTCTTCCGGCGGCATCGTGGCACTCGACGTGACGGGCGCAGTGACGATCGGGCCGAGCGGATCCATCGACGTCAGCGGCCAGGGCTTTCGCGGCGGCGGCTCAAGGACGGGTCGCTTCTTCGTCGGCGGCAATGGTGCGACCATTCCCTTTCCGTTCGTCGCCACGCTCGAGAGCGGCCTGCACGGCTCCAAGGGCGAGGGGATCGCGGGCACCCCGCAGTGGATCAATGCCGATCCGGATCCCGTGCTTGCCGACCCGGGGCCGATTGTGGACTCCGGCCTGCGCGGTTACCCATCGGGTGATTTCTCCCGTGGCGCGCCGGGCACCGCTGGCGGCGGTGGGGGTGACGCAGGAACCGGCCCTCAGTCCCCTGGCAGTCCTTTTGCCCTGGTGCACGACAACGGCGGCGGTGGCGGTGGCGCAAACGGCGGTGCCGGCGGCCGGGGCGGCATCGGCTTCGCGTTCGATCCCACCTACTGGACCACCCACCTCGGTGGTTTCGGCGGCTCCGCCTTTGCGGTTGCGTCGCCCGCACGGGTCGTCCTGGGCGGCGGTGGCGGCGCGGGTCAGGTCAACAACGCCCAGGACCCGCCGCCGCGGGTGGCGCTGCTGAGTTCGGACTACGGCAGCGGCGCAGCCGGCGGCGGCATCGTCATGCTGCGTGCCGGAACTATCGGAGGTAGCGGTGCAATCCGCGCCGACGGCTCGAACGCGCCGTTCATGGCATTGCTCGATGGCGCCGGCGGCGGTGGTGCCGGCGGCAGCATCATCGTGGTCGCCGAAGCAGGGTCGACGGCCGGCCTGTCGGTTTCGGCGCGCGGCGGCAATGGCGGAGACTCGCGCACCCTCGGCCCCCCGCACGGCCCGGGCGGCGGCGGCGGCGGCGGCGTGGTGTACCTGTCGGGGGGCGGCACAGCGGACGTCTCGGGCGGCCTGAACGGCGTCACGGCGCCGGGTTTCGGCGGCTCCCCGGCGCATGGTTCGAGCGCCGGTACGACCGGCGTCTTCGCGCCGATCACCAGTGCGGTCGAGTTGCCGACCACGGCCTCGGGCGCACGCTGCCTGCCGGCATTGTCCGTGTCCAAGCAGACCTCGACGCCGACCCGCGTGGCCGGCATCGACACGACGGCGACCTACACCGTTACCGTCCGGAACGCGGAGTCCCGCGGCACAGCGTACGGCGTGGCCGTCGACGACGACCTGCCCGCGCCGTTCACGAGCGCCGGGCGCCCGGTCAATCCCGTCTACTCGCCTGCGGGCTGCGGTTTCGGTCCGCCGGCGCTGGTGGGCACGGGTGCCGATCCAGTGCGCTTCGGCGTGGCTGGCGGGGGCACGGCGCAGGGCTTCACGCTGCCCGCCGGCTGCGCCGTGTCGCTGACGTTCGACGCGAACCTGAATGCGGCCGCGCCGGGGACCTATCAGAACCCGGCTTCGGTGCTGTTCTCCGACCCGACCCGCGCCAGCGGCGGCTCGGCCTCGGCCGGGGGCAATCCGGCGACCGGACCGGGCGGACTGTACGCCACCGGTCTGCCGGTGGGCGGCTCGAACTATGCCTCGGCCGCGACGCCCGACGACGACGTCACGATCGGCGCGGCGCGCGCGGATCTGTCGATCACCAAGTCCGTCGTGCCCTCCGTCGTGGCCATCGGCCAGCCGGTCACCTTCGTGGTGACGGTCGCCAACGCGGGTCCCGACGGCGCCACGGGAATCGTCGTGCGGGACGTGCTGCCTGCCGGATTTGCGTTCCTGACGGCCGTCGCCGGAGCCGGCCGCTACGACTTCGCGACGGGGATCTGGCGCGGATTCGACCTCCCCGGTGGCAATTCCGCGACTCTGACGCTGACCGCGAACGTCAACGCGGCGGGGCCCTACACGAACGTGGCCGAGATCATCGAGGCGACGACGGGGGACCCCGATTCGACCCCGGGCAATGGCGTACCCGGCGAAGACGATCTCGCGACGGTGACTCCGCTGGTGATCGGCACCGGTCTCACCACCTTCGTCTTCGACGACGTGAACGGCAATGGGGTGCAGGACGGCGCGGAACGCGGGCTCGCTGGCGTCCAGATCATCGTGACGGACTCCACCGGCCTCGCGCGCAACCTCGTGACCGACGCCAACGGGGTCGCCAACGTGAGCCTTCCCGCCGGCGCGACCCGCGTCGACGTCCAGGAAAGCTCTCTGCCGGTCGGTTCGGTCCGGACCTTCGGCACCGATCCCGCCGACCTGACCATCGTGCCGGCGGTCCCGGCCGCGGCCGTTTTCGGTTACCAGCAGCGCGGAACGCTGACCGGTCGTGCATTCCGCGACTCCAACGGTAACGGCGTTGCCGACCCGGGGGAGCCCGGGCTCGCGGGCCTCACGGTGCGCATCACTGCGGCAACCGGCCAGGCTATCGCTGCGGCGACCGACGAAAACGGCGCCTATTCCGTTGCCGTGCCGGCAGGGTCGACCGCCGTGCGCATCGACGAGCCCTCAGGTTTCTCGCTCACGACGGCGAACAACCCGCAGAGTCTCGCCGTTGCCGGTGCGGCCACGGCGGTGGCCGGGCCGGTCGGCTTCGCGCAGTTCTCGACCGTCTCGGGCGGCGTGTGGCGCGACCTGGACAGCAACCGCCTGCGCGACCCCGCCGAGCCCAACCTCGCGGGCTGGCGGGTCGAACTGCTGGACCCTGCAACGGGTTCGACCGTGCACATCGCGGTCACCTCCGCGGCCGGCGAGTACAGCATCGCCAACGTCGTGCCGGCGCGCACCTACCGGCTTCGCTTCACCTCGCCCGGCGGCGTTGTCTATGGCGTCGGCGTCAACGGTGAGACTGCCAATCCCCGCCCGGGTGCCGGAGTCAACGCGGCGGCGCGGGCGCTCGAGGTCACGCCCCAGCCGGGCGTCACGCTGTCGCAGCAGAGCCTGCCGGTCGATCCGCAGGGTGTCGTCTACGACACGCTGACGCGCCTCCCGCTGGCTGGCGCGCGAGTATCGCTGGCGGGCCCGGCGGGTTTCCGGCCCGAACTGCACCTGCTGGGGGGGGCCACCAACGCGACGCAGACGACGGCTTCCGACGGCGCCTACCAGTTCCTCCTGCTGCCCTCCGCACCGGCTGGTAACTATTCGCTGAGCATCGTGGCGCCCTCGGGCTACGTATCACCTTCCGCGTTCCTTCTGCCCTCCGGCGCCCTCGACCC
Source organism: Steroidobacteraceae bacterium (assembly GCA_044238215.1). Lineage (GTDB taxonomy): Bacteria > Pseudomonadota > Gammaproteobacteria > Steroidobacterales > Steroidobacteraceae > UBA964. The sequence goes on along the minus strand of JBIIDW010000051.1, from coordinate 5,276 downwards.
CACCGGTCTCGGCGTGGGTGGGGTGTTCAGAGTCCAGGCCCAGCCGCTGCCGCCGACCGGTGACCAGCCGTTCAGGTATCACCTGGCGCTGGAACTCGCCCCCGGCGATCCGGACGTGGTCAACAACCACGTCCCGCTCGATCCCGCCGGGATCCAGTCGGGGCCGGTTCGCCTGATCAAGCGGACCGATCGCAACGCGGCCAGCGCAGGCGGCCTGGTGGTCTACTCCATCACCCTCGAGAACACGAGCAGCGTTCGCCTGCCGGGTGTCGAGGTGCGGGACACGCCGCCCGGAGGGTTCGCGCTGGTCGACGGCAGCGTGCGGCTCGACGGACCGCCGGCGCCGGGGTTCGCCGTGCGCGGGCCGCGACCGCTGGCTTTCTCGGGAATCGACCTGGCTCCCGGCCAGCGTCGGACGCTGCGCTACGTGCTGCGCGTGGGCGCCGGCGTCGTCCGCGGCGAGTACGTCAACACCGCCGCGCCGTTCCTGCTGGGCTCCAGCATCGGTAACACCGACCGGGCACGGGTGGCGGTCGTCGCGGATCCGACATTCGACGAGACCACTGTCATCGGCAAGGTCTTCGATGACCGCGACGGCGACGGCTGGCAGGACGAAGGCGAACTGGGGATCGCCGGTGCTCGGGTCGCCACGGTGGAGGGCCTGATCGCCGAAACCGACGCCTTCGGGCGATATCACTTCGCGGCGATCGACGGCGGCTTCATGGAGCGCGGTCGCAACTTCATCGTGAAGCTCGATCCGGCTTCGCTCCCGCCCGGCTCGCGCGTGGTGACCGAAAATCCGCGCGTGGCCCGGATCACCCCCGGCATGCTGGGTCGGTTCGACTTCGGGGTGCGGCTCGCCAAGGTCGAGCCGCCCGTCAAGCGCATCGACCTGAAGCTGGCCGAGTTGTGGTTCACGCCTGACGGCGTGGAGTTGCTGCCCGAATACCTGCCGCGGCTGACCGAGCTCGCCGACCGGATCCGTTCCGGCGAGAAGGGCAGGGTGATCATCAAGGTTGCGCCGCCGCGTCCTGAAGGCTGCATCGCAGGCTGCGAACTCGGACGTCGTCGCATCGACGCGGTGCGCAGGGCGCTGGAGAAGCTGCTGGGTCCCGAGGGGCTGCGCGACGTCGAGGTGGTTGCCGACTACACGGCGGCGGGTGGCGTGGCACGCGCGCCCACGAGCCCTCCCGGACTGCCGCTCGAATGGAGTGCGGCCAGCATCGTCCGCCGCGCCGCCGCGACCATGCTGGCGCTGCTCGTGCCAGCGGCGCATGCGCAGGCTTGCGGCCCCGAGGCCTGCGCCAGCCAGCCCGTCGAGATCCGCGGGCGCTACCAGCGTGAGCTCGAGAGCCCGGGCCGGTTCTGGGCCACCGAGGACCCCTCGGCGGTGGAGCCGCGGCTGGCGGTCGAGGGCCCGGACCGCCTGCCGTTGCGTGGCGGCCGCCTCGACGCCGAGGCGGTGTTTGCGATCTACACGAACTACTCGGTGTACGTGGACCGCTATGAAGTCTGGGTCTACCGCGCCCAGGACGTCGATCGGACCCGGCCGATCGCGACCGTGCCGGCCGCGTTCATGCCCTACACGCTGCGCAACCTGCTCGTTGCGCGCTGGGCTCCCCAGCCGCTTGCACTCGAGGGTGACACCGCGCTCGTCTACGTGCTGCGCGCCTTCGGTCGGGAAGGGAGTATCGACGAGACCGCGCCGCGTCGCATCCAGCTCGTCGACGCGCGCGAATTTGCGTCGCTCTCCGCGTTCGTGGGCCAGTCCGCCGCGCCGCCCGTCACCGTGATGGACGAGCCGTCCGGTGCGCCGGGGAGCGCGACCGGGGAGGCCCTCACGCCCATGCAGGGGCGCTTCCTGCTGCTGCGTCCCGGCAGCTCGGACCTGGCTACCCCACCCACCGTGCCGCGCAAGGCCGTGCTGGGGGACCTCGCCGGGCTCGATGACGAGACGCTCGGCCAGCTCTACGGCCGCAGCGATCTCGTGCGGCGTTCGATCGCCGTGCACGGCAGCCGCGTCCGCGTGGCCGGCCGGGAAATCGACGACACCATGGCGGTGCGCATCAACGGCCAGGTGGTACCGGTGGATTCCGACGGCGATCTCGCCTACGAGACCATCCTGCCGGTCGGACGGCACCAGCTGTTCCTGGACCTCGTGCCGGTTGCGGGCGACGTGTGGCCCATGGAGCTGTCGGTGGACGTCACCGGGCGGCACTGGTTCATGGTCGGCCTTGCCGACCTCACGCTGCAACGCAACTCCCTGGCGGGGTCCGTGGAGCCGCTGGCGGCGGACGATCGCTACCTCGAGTCGACGGTGTCCGAAGGCCGTCTCGCGATGTACCTGAAGGGCAAGATCCGCGGCAAGTACCTGCTGACCGCGCAGCTCGACACGCAGGAGGAGCAGCTCGACGAGCTGCTCGACCAGATCGACGAGAAGGATCCGCGCCGGCTGTTCCGCAGCATCGATCCTGACCGGTACTACCCCGTGTACGGTGACGATTCGACGACGCTCGCCGACACGAACAGCCAGGGCCGTTTCTACGCGCGGGTCGAGTGGGATCGCTCTCGTGCTGTGCTCGGCAACTTCAACACCAACTTCACGGGAACCGAGTTCGCCCAGTACAACCGCACGCTTTACGGCGGAAGCCTGGCCTGGCGGGGGCTCAAGGCCACCGGCGAGGGGGAGCCCGTCGATTCCGTCGACGCCTTCGTGTCCGACGCGCAGACCGCGCTGGGCCACGACGAGTTCATCGGCACCGGTGGCTCGCTCTACTACCTGCGTCGGACCGACGTGGTTGAAGGCTCGGCGAAGGTGCGCGTGGAGATCGTCGACCCCGTCACCGAGAGAACGCTGGAGAACCTCGCCCTGGTCGAGGGGGTCGACTACGAGCTCGACGAGTTGCAGGGGCGCCTGCTGCTCTCGAAGCCGCTCTCACAGGTCACGCGCCATCGCGCGCCCTACCTCGTTCGCGACGCGGGGCTCGACGGTCCGCGCACGCTGCTGGTGGTCGACTACGAATACGTGCCGGTGGGGTTCGATTCCGGATCGACGGGCTACGGCTTCCGCGGGCGCAAGTGGCTCGGAGACCGGCTCGCCGTCGGCGGCACCTGGGTCGACGAGTCGCGCGACGCGCAGGATTACCAGCTTGCCGGCGCCGACGTTACCTTCAAGGCCGGGCGGGGCACCTACGTCAAGCTCGAGTACGCCCAGACCGAAGCGACCCAGGCGGTGCGGTACTTCTCGGCCGACGGTGGTCTGTCGTTCGCTGCGCTCAATCCGCTGGGCACGGCCGCGGCGGCAGACGACCGCGAGGGTGAGGCGTATGGTCTCGAGGGTCGGGTGAACCTGCGGGAGCAGGGCTGGACCCGCCGCGACGCCACGGTGGCGGCTTGGTGGAGCCGGAAGGACGAGCAGTTCGCCGTGGCGCGGCGTGACGAGGGATTCGGGCTCGAGCGCATGGGACTCGAGGCCCAGGCTGACCTCCCGCGCGGCTTCAGGACGGCGTTCCGCGCCAGCACCGTCGACCGCTCCGGGTTGCGCCCAGGGCTCGCGTCGCAGGTCGACCAGGTCGCCGCACAGGTCACCTGGCGCCGCGACGAGCGCGACAGCGCGTCGGCCGAGCTGCAGTACGTCAACGCGCGGCTGCGTCCGGGCGAGACCGACAAGGCGCTGCTGGCTGCGCTCGAGTATCGCCGTTCGCTCAACGACGCCTGGGACGCATATTTCATCGTGCAGGCCCAGGTCGACGGTTCGAACGGGGAGGTCGGTCGCGACATCGCGACGCTCGGCACCCGTTATGCGATCGACGACGCGTGGGCCGTGGATGCCGAGCTGTCGATGGGCGACGGCGCCGACGGGCTCTCGGCCACGCTCGAGTACCGACGCAGCGACCGTCACACGCTGTACGGCACGTTCTCGCATTCGGTCGACCGCAGCGACGAACTGCTGTCCTCGGTGTCGACGCTCTCCGGCATGCCGGGCAACGAGAGCCGCAGCGGATTTTACGAAAACCCGGGGAACAACCTCGCGCTGGGCTCGCGTTGGCAGGTCTCGGATCAGACCAGGGTTTTCAATGAGGCGCAATTCATCGAGTCGGCCGGCCGTGCGGGCCTCGCGCACGTTTTCGGGCTCGATTTTGGTGGACGCCGCGGCTGGCGTTACGGTCTCTCTTTGCAGAAGGGCGACTTTGCCGGGCCGGAAGGTTTTGGCAACCGATCGGCGATTTCGGGTAGCGTCGGCTTCGCGGCAGACGCGCTGAACTGGTCGAGCCGCCTCGAGTATCGCAAGGACAGCGGTGCGCTGGAGGCGACCCAGTACCTCACGTCCAACCGCGTGGAGTGGAAGCTTCGGGACTCCTTCCGGGTGCTCGGCAAGCTGAATTATTCGCAGACCGAGCAGGACGCGGCGCGTCTCAACGCCGGCAACCTGATCTTCGGCCAGGCGGCGACCGACGCGCGCTTCGCCGAGGCGAGCGTGGGCCTCGCGTACAGGCCGACGTCCCACGACCGCTTCAACTGGCTCGCCAAGCTCACCTGGCTCTACGACCTCGGCAGTTTCGGGCAGGTCGGCGACGATGCCTCCGCCCCAGGCGTCGCCAATCTGCTCCAGTCCCAGCGCACCGACCAGAAATCGCTGGTTGCGTCGCTGGAGGGCGTGTACCGGCTCACGCCGAAGTTCGACCTCGGCGCCAAGCTGGCGCGCCGCGGTGGCCAGGTGCGGCTGGGCCGCGCCGAGGATGCCTGGATCGACAGCACGGCGACTTTTTACGCTGCACGCCTGTCGTACGAGCTGATTTCGAAGTGGGACGCGATGGTGGAGTACCGCGTGCTCGACGTACCGGAGTCCTCCAGCCGGCGAAAAGGCCTGCTCGTGGGGATCGATCGCGAGATTCGCCGGAATTTCCGGCTTGGTGTCGGTTACAACTTCACGGACTTCTCCGACAACCTGACCTACCTCTCTTATGAGTTCGAGGGGTTTTTCGTCAACGTCGTCGGCAAGTACTGAGCGGTTGACATCACCGTGTTGCTTGCGTACCTTTCGCTCCCTTCTGTGGGGCTATAGCTCAGCTGGGAGAGCGCTTGCATGGCATGCAAGAGGTCGGCGGTTCGATCCCGCCTAGCTCCACCACTCTCCCGTTTCTCCGGCGTCCCCATCGTCTAGAGGCCTAGGACACCGCCCTTTCACGGCGGCGACAGGGGTTCGAATCCCCTTGGGGACGCCAACTGTGAAGGCGTGCGCGGCGCGGCCCGCGCCACTTCGCGACACTGGGCGC
>JBIIDW010000050.1:0-9015 GCA_044238215.1 Steroidobacteraceae bacterium | reverse complement strand
CGGCTCCGTCGACGTCAGCAGCACGTCACTGTCGGCGTCCGACGGCGTCTCGAAGCAGTCGGCGCTGACCGTCTCCTCGGCCAGCTTCAAGAGCGCGGTCGGCTTCGTCGCCGGCGACGTCTCGATCGGCGTGTCGGGCGGCAAGGCGACGGTGACGCCGCTCGCCGGCGCGCAGCACCGCAACGGCTCGATCGTGCTGACGGTGGCGATGCAGGACGAGGCGGGCAACGCCACCACCCAGGACGTCACGATCACCGTCACGGCCGTCAATGACGCGCCGGCGGGCGCCGACCGGACGACCACGGCGGTCGAGGACTCGAGCTACACGCTGACGATCGCCGACTTCCCGTTCACGGACCCCAACGACTCGCCGGCCAATGCGCTGAAGTCGGTGGTCATCACCACGCTGCCCGGTGCGGGCGCGCTGCGCCTCTCCGGCGTGGCGGTCACCGCGGGTCAGGAGATCCAGGCCAGCGACATCACCGGCGGCAAGCTGACCTTCACGCCGGCGCCCGACGGCGCCGGCGCCGGCTACACGAGCTTCACCTTCCAGGTGCGCGACGACGGCGGCACGGCCAACGGCGGCGTCGACCTCGATGCCACGCCGAACAAGCTCACGTTCGACGTGACGAACGTCAACGATGCCCCCGTGCTGGACGCCAGCAAGGCGCTGTCGTTCGCGGCGCCCGAGTACGTGTTCTCGGGCGGCGCCGACGCTGCGGTGCACGCGCCCAGCGGCGCCAGCCCGACCGGCTCCATCGCGGTGTCGACGCTGGTCGACCTGGCGACGCCTGCGGGCCAGGTCGACAACGTCACGGACGTCGATGCCGGCGCCAAGCTCGGCGTGGGCGTCACGCGGATCTCCGGCAACCTCGGCTCGACGCTGTGGTACACGGTCGACGGCGGCACCAGCTGGGAGTGGATCTCGAACACGGGCGGCTCGAAGGTGTCCAAGGGCTTCTTCGGCGCCGACGGCGTGGCCGGTGGCGGCGACGACAACGTGCTGCTGCTCGCCGACACTGCGAGATTCGTCTTCGATGGCGGCAATTCCGGCGCGGGCGGCAGCATCGCCGACGCGCTGACGATCCGCGCCTGGGACCAGAGCTCCGGCACCAACGGGGCCGTCGTGACCAATCCGACGACCGGCGGCACGACCTCGCTGTCGACGGCTACCGACACGGTGCAGGTCAACTTCGCAAGCAGCGTCATCGACCTGTCGCGGCTCGCGCCGACGGCAGGCGCCCGCATCTCCGGAGCCACCGCCGGCACCCTGTTCGGCCAGGACGTGTCGACCGCGGGTGACGTCAACGGCGACGGCTTCGACGATTTCGTCGTCACGCAGTACGGCACGGCGACCGCGGCGGGCGGCGCCACGCTGATCTACGGCCAGGCCGGCGCCTTCGGCAGCGTCGGTGCCGACGGCACGCGTTCCGCCTCGGTGTCGACGCTCGGCGCCGGCGCCAACAGCTTCGGCCGCCCCGGCCAGTACTTCACCGGCGTGTCCAAGATCGGCGACATCAACAACGACGGCTACGCCGACTTCATCGTCTCGACCGACCTCATCGCGGGGTCCGGCTCGGGCAACGGCTTCGTGGTGTTCGGCGGCGCGAAGATGGCCGACATCCCGCTGCTGGGCGTCCCCAGTGCGGGCGGTAACTGGTTCCAGATCTCGCAGAACTTCTACGGGCTCGGCCAGACCAACCACACCGTCTCGTACGCCGGCGACGTCAACGGCGACGGCTACGACGACATCATCCTCGGCATGAAGATCGCCCCGGGTGCCGGGCCGGGCACCTTCGGCAGCGGCCTCACGGTCGTGGTCTACGGCCACGCTGGCACGAACTTCGGCGCCGGCAACAACCTCGATCTGGCGCCGCTGGCGGTCGACCCGACGACGCTGACCGACACGGCCGGGCCCGCCGGCTACGTCATTCACGCCGGCACCGACACCCGCGGCATCGTGATCGGCGCCGGTCCGTCCGGCAGTGGCCTCGCCTGGGGCTCGGTCGTGGCCGGCGTCGGCGACAACAACGGCGACGGCTACTCCGACTACGCGGTGATCTCCGACCTCGGCGGCACGCTGGTCAACGGCATCCTGCTGCACGGCAAGCTGACCACGGACGACGGCGGCAACGTGCTGTACTTCGCCGGGCCCACCGGTCCGGACTGGGTCGGCCTCGGCACGGGCGGCATCGACGGCAACACCGGCGTCAACAACGCGCGCATCAAGCTGCGGGGCCTCGGCGACGGCGTGCCCAATCAGACTGAGCCCGACCGCGTGGCCGTCAAGGGCATCGGCGACGTCAACGGCGACGGCTACGACGACTTCGCGATGACGTACAACGGCGTGCGCAACGGCGAGGTCTACGTCATCTACGGCAGCGGCACGGTGCTCGACAACGATCCGGTGCCGAGCTTCGCCAGCGGCCTCACGGGCTTCAAGATCACCGGCATCGCGGCCGGCGACAAGCTCGGCGAGTCGGTGCGCGCCGCCGGCGACGTCAACGGCGACGGCTACGACGACTTCATCATCGGTGCACCGCGCAGCGACACCGGCTCGGCGGCGGACCAGGGCTCCGCGTTCATCATCTACGGCGGCGCGGATCCGGGCGCCAACGACATCGACCTCGCGACGGGCCTGCCGTCGGCACGCGGCCTGACGGTCCGCGGCGGCGCGACCGGCGACCAGGCGGGCTTCTCGGTCTCGGGAGCGGGCGACGTCAACGGTGACGGCCTCGCCGACGTGCTGGTCGGCGCCCGCAACAACGACCAGGGTGCTGCCGACGCCGGTTCCGTCTACCTGCTGTATGGCAACTCGGCGTACGGCAACGCGGCGGCCCAGGTTGGCAGCGCGCTGACGGGCACCGCGGCCGCGGACTCGCTGGTCGGCACGGGCGGTGCGGACACGCTGACGGGCGGCGGCGGCGCGGACGCGCTCTCCGGCGGTCGCGGCAACGACGTGCTCGTGGTCGGCGACAACGCCTACCGCCGCGTCGACGGCGGCGCCGGGTTCGACACGCTGCGCGTGGGGGCGGCGATGACGCTCGACTTCACGCTGGCCGGCACGGCGGCGGGCCAGAACCTGTCCGGGCGCACGCGCAGCATCGAGAAGATCGACCTCGGCGTCGGCAGCGTCTCGGCGACGCTGAAGATCTCCGAGCAGGACGTCTATCAGACCGCCGGGGACTTCGACGTGCCGGCGGGCGGCACGCTGACCGGGCGGCAGAAGAACACCCTGTTCGTGCTGGGCGACTCGGGCGACACGTTCTCCTTCGCCGAGGGCGTGGGCGGCGCGGGCGGCTGGACCGCGACCGGAACGGTGGTCACCAACCCGATCGGCGACGGCAACGACTACGTGCTCTACACGAAGGGCACGGCGCGCGTGTACGTGTCGACCGGCGTGTCCGTCGGCGACGTCATCGCCGGAGCCTCGCTGGGCGAGACGCTGGTCGGCGGCCTCGGTACCGACGTGATCGCCGGCAACGGCGGCGACGACATCCTCTACGGCGGCCAGTTCGGCAGCACGCCGCTGACGAGCCAGGCCGGGGTCAAGGACATCTTCGCCTACTCGATGGCGGCCAACACCGCCAGCGGCGCCGACGTCATCAAGGACTTCCAGCGCGGCACCGACCGGCTCTATCTCACGAACGTCGCCGATACCGACGGCGTGGCGGGCCTGTCGATCGGCGACCTGACCCAGGCGACCTCGCCCACGCAGTACGTCACCTTCGGCACCGACGGCAGCGGCAACGTGCGGCTGACGCTGGTCACCGGCACGGGCACCAGCACGGTGACGCTCGAGGGCGTGCCCTACGAGGCGACGCCCACTGCCGGCAACGGCGCCTACGGTTCGCTGGAGGAGCTGTTCGGCACGGGCGAGGCGCGCGTGGCCTACGTCACGGCGGATCCGTTCGGCGGTGGGCTCGCGTCGCTGCCCTGAGGGCGGCGGCCGCGGCCGGGATATGTAAAATCGCGTCATGAGCGCCAGCGCCTATGACGCGGTCCCGTACGCGTCCCACGCCTTCCCGCAGTCGCAGCCCGAGCAGCTGGCCGTCATGGCCACGCTGTTCGGGCTCGAGCCTGCACTGCCGTCGGGCGCGCGCGTGCTCGAGCTCGGCTGCTCATCCGGCGGCAACCTGATCCCGCTGGCCGCGCGCCACCCCGGGGCGCGCTTCCTCGGCATCGACTACTCGAAGGTCCAGGCGGACGAGGGCGCGGCCCGGGTGCGAGCGCTCGGCCTCGACAACGTCGAGATCCGCCACCAGAGCATCGACGCGTTCGGCCGCGACGGCGGGCCCTGGGACTACATCGTCTGCCACGGGGTGTATTCGTGGGTGCCGCCGCCGATGCAGGAGGTGATCCTGCGCCTCTGCCGCGACAACCTGGCGCCGCACGGCGTCGCCTACGTCAGCTACAACACCTATCCCGGCTGGAAGATGCGGGAGATCGTCCGCGACACGATGATGTTCCACGTGCGTGGCCTGACCGACACCCGCGAGAAGATTGCGCAGGCGCGCGCGATCGTGAAGTTCATGCAGGAGACCAGCGATCCGGGCACGGCCTTCGGCAAGATGCTGGCCGAGGAAGCGGCGATCGTCGGTCGCGCGCAGGATTTCTACCTGTTTCACGAGCACCTCGAGGCCAACAACCGGCCCTGCTACTTCCGCGAGTTCGTCGAGCGCGCGGCTGCGCAGGGCCTCGGCTACCTCGGGGAGGCCTCGCTCGCCGACATGGCGCCGCAGCGACTCGGGCCCAAGGTCTTCGATGCGCTGCAGGGCATCGCCGGGCGCGACGTCGTGGCTACCGAGCAGTACATGGATTTCCTGCGCAACCGCTCGTTCCGCCAGACGCTGCTGGTGCACGCCGAGCGGCTGCCCGCGGTGCGCCGCGGACTGACGCCGGAGTCGCCGCGGCGGTTCCTGCTGTCCTTCGGGCTGGCGCCGGTGTCCGCCGCGGGCGCCGTTGCCCCGGCCGCGCCCGATCCGGCCGCGGCGCTCGAGTTCCGCGATGCCGGCGGCCGGCAGCTGCGCGTCGCCGCGCCGCTGCTGAAGTCCTTCCTGCTGCACGTCGGCGGCTGCTACCCGCGGCCGGTACCGCACGCGGAGGCGCTCGCCGCCGCACGCGCGGCCGTGCTCGCCGAGGGTGGCAGCGTTACCGACGCCGACGTCGCGGCGCTCGAGGGCGCGGTGATCCGGTTCGTTCTCGAGGGCTTCCTGCGCCTGCATCTCGAGCCGCTGAACGCAGGTTCCGCCGCGGATGCCATGCCGCTCGCGTTCGGACCCGCGCGCCAGGCCGCGCTGCGCCGCGAGGACGTGGTGCCCACGCTGCGGCACGAGACGGTCCGCCTGAACCCTGTGGAGCTTCGCGTGCTGGAGCTGCTCGACGGGACCCGCAGCCGCGCGCAGCTGCAGGACCTGCTGGTCGGCGCGGCCGTTCGCGGCGAGTTCACCGTGCGCCAGGAAGACCGCCCGGTCGTCGATCCGGCGGTGCTCGGTGCGGCGGTAACCCGCCTGCTCGCCGACTCGCTCGCGCGCTTTGCCCGCGCGGCGCTGCTGGTCGCCCCGCAGCCCGCCACCGCCCCGAACTGTTAACCCCGTCGCGTCCGGCAGCCCGAGGATTGGGGTCTACTTCCGCAGTGAACTTAATCCCGCCATTCCTGCTGCTGGCCTGCCTCGCGGCGCTGCCTGCCGGCGCTGCGCGCGCGGAGTCGCTGGAGGACGTGCTGCGCGCCGCGCTGGCGAACCATCCGCGCGCCCAGGCGGCTGCCGAGGGACTGCGCGCGGCCGGCTTCCAGCTCGAGCAGGCCCGGGCGGCGCGGTTCCCCAGGGTCGCCGTCATCGCCGACCCGGGCCGGCTGTTCGGTACCGGCGCGGGTGCCGCCGACGTCGGTGAACTCGGTGTGCAGGGGTCCGTGCTGGTCTACGACGGTGGCCGCACGCGCGAGGCGATCTCGTTCGAACGCAGCCGTGCCGCGGCCGCCGGCGCGACCGCCGACCTGACGACCGAGGAACTCGCCGCCCGCGTCGTCGACGTCTACGTGGAAGGCTTCAAGCAGGAGCGGCTGGCCGCGATTGCCGCCGACAACGTGGCGGCGCACGAGGCGCTGTACGGCCGGGTCCGCGAGATCGTCGAGATCGATCGCGGACGGGCCTCCGACCTGACGCAGGTCGGGGCCCGGCTCGAGCAGGCGCGGCTGCAGCTGGCCGCGCGACGCGGTGCGGCGAGCGAGGCGCGCGCGCTGCTCGCCACGCTCGCCGGTGTGCCGGTCGGCCGGGTCGAGCCACCGCGCGACGTCGCGCCCGAGCTTCCCGCCACGATCGACGCCGCAGTCGCGCAGCTCGACGCCCACCCCTCGCTGCGCATCGCCGAATCCGAGGCCGACGCGCGCGAGCACGCCTGGCGCTCGGCCGAGGCCTGGGCCCGCCCCCGGCTCGACCTGCAGGGCACGGTCAACAGCCCGCTCGACGTCTTCGGCGAGCGTCGTTACTTCGACACCTACGACCTGCGGCTCGCGGTCAGCTGGGCGCCGTGGGATGGCGGCGGCGGCCGCGCCGCGGCGCGCGCCGCGGAAGCCCAGCTGCGCCAGGCCCGGGCGGGCGCGCGTGCGGTGCACCGCGAGCTCGCGGAGCGCGTGACGGAGCTCTGGGCGCAGATCGACACCCGCCGTGGCCGCGCCGACTCGTACCGGGTCCTGGTCGAGCAGTCGGTCGCCGTGCGCGAGGCCTACTGGCAGCAGTTCACCATCGGCCGGCGCTCGATCATCGACCTGCTGAACGCGGAGAACGAAGCCTTCCAGTCGCGGCTCGGCGCCGAAAACGAACGCCTGGAGCTGCTGCAGGCGCGCTACCGGCTGCTGGCCGCCACGGCGCGGCTCACCAACGTGCTGGGCGTCGCCCCATCCGAGGAACCTTCATCGTGAGCATGCCCGAGGACTCGACCGCGTCGGCACCGGCGCCGGCGTCGACGCCTGCGCCGGCCACCGCCGCGGCGGGCGAGGCCGAACTGCGGCTGCTGCTCGAGGGCGCCGCTGCCGATCCGCTGCTCGCCGCCCTGCGGCTCGTGCTGGCGGAACACGGCATCCAGCGCTCGCCGGAAGCGCTGCGGGCGGGATTGCCCGCCGCCGCGGCGCTGACCCCCGAGATGTTCATCCGTGCCGCGCGCGCCAACGGCTGCAACGCCTCGCTGGCGGCGCGTGCGCTGCGCGACATCCCGGACCTGCTGCTGCCGGCGGTGCTGCTGCTGCGCGGCGGCGGCGCCGTGGTGCTGGTCGGCAGGACGGACACCGGCCGGCTCGAACTGCTGTGGCCCGAAACCGGCGCCAGCCGCGTGCCGGCGACCGTGGAGGACGTGGAGGCACGTTACGCCGGGCACTGCCTGTTCCTGCGCCCGCTGCCGCGCACCGACCTGCGCAGCGGCGTGGCCGACGCGCGGTCCGGCGGCCACTGGCTGTGGAGCACGCTGTGGAACTATCGCGGCTACTACGCCGAGGCCGGCGTCGCCGCGCTGCTGGTCAACGTGCTGACGCTGGCGGGGACGTTCTTCGTCATGAACGTCTACGACCGCGTGATCGCCAACCAGGCGTACGTCACGCTGTGGACGCTGGCGATCGGCGTCTGCGTGGCGATCGCGTTCGAGTTCGTCGCGCGCACCCTGCGCGGGTGGCTGATCGACACGGCCGGCAAGAAGGCCGACCTCGTCATCGGCTCGCGGCTGTTCGAGAAGGCGCTCGCGACCCGCCTCGAGCACCGGCCGGCATCGTCCGGCGCGTTCGCCAGCAACCTGCGCGAGTTCGAGGCGGTGCGCGATTTCGCCAGCTCGCTGACCCTGGTGGCGCTGACCGACCTGCCGTTCATGCTGCTGTTCCTCGCCGTGATCTACGCGATCGCGGGTCCGGTGGCGTGGGTCCCGCTGGCGATGGTGCCGGTGGTGGCACTTGTGACCGGCCTCGCGCAGCGGCCGCTGGCGCGGTACGTGGGCGAGAACCTCCGCGAATCGTCCATCCGGCACGGACTGCTGGTCGAGTCGCTGGGCATCGCCGAGACGCTCAAGGCGCTGCGCGCCGAGGGCATCGTGCAGGCGCGCTACGAGCACGCCAGCGCGGTCACGTCGGCGACCGCGATGAAGAGCCGGCTGCTGACCCAGGTGGTCCTGAACTTCTGCGCGGCGATGCAGAGCCTGACCACCGTGGCCATGGTGGTGTGGGGCGCGTACCTGATCGGCGAGGGGCAGCTCTCGGTCGGTGCGCTGATCGGCGCCGTGATGCTCGCCTCGCGCGCGCTGGCGCCCGTCGGCTCGCTGGCGGGGCTGGCCGTGCGCTGGCAGCAGGCCCGCAGCGCACTGCGCACGCTCGACGGCGTGATGGCGAAGCCGTCGGACCGCGATCCCGAGCGCGACTACGTGCATCCGCCCGAGCTGCGCGGCGCGCTCGCGGCGCGCGGACTGGCGTTCCAGTACGCGCCCGACCGGCCACCGGCGCTGCGCGGCTTCGACTGGGAGGTCCAGCCGGGCGAGCGGGTGGGCGTGCTCGGGCGCATCGGCAGCGGCAAGTCGACGCTGCTGCGCCTCATGTGCGGCCTGTACGCGCCGACCGGCGGTTCGGTGCAGCTCGACGGCATCGACCTGCAGCAGTTCGACCCGGCCGACGTGCGCCGCCACGTGGTCTACGTCGGCCAGGACGCCCAGCTGCTGCACGGCACGCTGCGCGAGAACCTGAAGGCCGGCAACCCGGGTGTCAGCGACGAGGCGATGATCGCCATGGCCGTGCGCACCGGCGTCGACCTGATCTCGCGCGCCAGCCCGCGCGGCTACGACATGCCGATCGGCGAGCAGGGTGCCGGGCTGTCGGGCGGGCAGCGCCAGCTGATCGCGCTGACACGTGCGCTGCTGTGCTCGCCGCGCGTGCTGCTGCTCGACGAGCCGACCAGCGCCATGGACAACGCGACCGAGCAGCAGGCCATGCAGGCGGTGATGCAGGCCTGCGCGGGCCGCAGCGTGATCCTCGTGACCCACAAGCTG
>JBIIDW010000049.1:0-9058 GCA_044238215.1 Steroidobacteraceae bacterium | reverse complement strand
CTGCTGCAGGTCGGCCGTCTCCAGCCCGGGGGCGCCCGCGTTCGCGGCGGTCACGGCGGCGCTCATGACGCGGCCTCGGCGGCCAGCCGTGCCGGCAGCTCGTGCGCCACGGCGCTGATGTTGCCGGCGCCCATCGCCAGCACCACGTCGCCAGGGCGCAGCAGGTCGCGCAGCGCCATGGCCAGTTCCTCGACGCGGGCGACGAACACCGGCTCGACGTGGCCGCGGCCGCGCACGGCGCGGCAGATCGCGCGCCCGTCGGCCCCGGCGATCGGCGCCTCGCCGGCCGCGTAGACCTCGGTGACCAGCAACGCATCCGCGGTGGACAGCACCGTCGCGAAGTCGTCGAGCAGGTCGCGCGTGCGCGTGTAGCGGTGCGGCTGGAACGCGAGCACGATGCGGCGGCCGGCGTAGCCCTGGCGAACCGCCTCGAGCGTCGCGGCGATTTCCGTCGGGTGGTGGCCGTAGTCGTCGACGATGGTCGCCATGCCCTCCCCGACCGGCACGTCGGCAATGAACTGCAGCCGCCGGTCGACGCCCTGGAAGCGCGCGAGCCCGCGCTGGATGGCGGCGTCGTCGACGCCCAGCTCGGTGGCCACCGCGATCGCGGCGAGCGAATTCAGCACGTTGTGGGTGCCGGGCAGGTTCACCGTCACCGGCAGCGGCTCGGCGCGGCCGGGCCGCTGCACCGCGAACGAGGTGCGCAGGCCGTCGCGCGCGATCGCGATCGCGCGCACGTCGGCCCCGTCCTGGATGCCGTAGGTGACCACCGGCCGGCCCACCAGCGGCAGGATCCCGCGCACTTCCGGATCGTCGGTGCAGAGCACCGCCAGGCCGTAGAACGGCAGGTTGTGCAGGAAGTCGACGAAGCTCTGGCGCAGGCGCGAGAAGTCGCCGTCGTGCGTGGCGAGGTGGTCGTTGTCGATGTTGGTGACGACCGAGATGATCGGCTGCAGGTGCAGGAACGACGCGTCGCTCTCGTCGGCCTCGGCGACGAGGTAGCGTCCGGCGCCGAGCCGGGCGTTCGTGCCGGCGCTCTTCAGCCGGCCGCCGATGACGAAGGTGGGATCCTCGCCGCCCTCGGCGAGCACCGAGGCGACCAGGCTGGTCGTGGTGGTCTTGCCGTGCGTGCCGGCGACGGCGATCGCGGAGCGGAACCGCATCAGCTCGCCGAGCATCTCGGCACGGGGCACGACCGGGATGCGCCGCTCGAGCGCGGCCGCGACTTCCGGGTTCCCGCGCGACACCGCAGTGGAGACCACGACCACGTCCGCGCCCGCGATGCGGCTCGCGTCGTGCCCGAAGGCGATGCGCGCGCCGAGCCCCGCGAGGCGGGCGGTGACGGCGTTGGGCTTGAGGTCCGTGCCCTGCACCTCGTAGCCGAGATTCAGCAGCACCTCGGCGATGCCGCCCATGCCGCTGCCGCCGATGCCGACGAAGTGGATGCAGTGGATCCGCCGCATGCGGTCGCGGACGTTCACGCCAGGCCCCCCGCCGCCAGCGCGGCCTCGGCGAGATCGTCGGTGGCGCGCGGCCGCGCGAGACCGCGGGCCGACTCCGCCATCCGCAGCAGGGCGGCACGGTCCCCGCCGAGCCGCGCGAGCTCGGCGGCCAGCGCCGCCGGCGTCAGCGCCGACTCCGGCATCAGCACGGCAGCGCCGCGTGCGACCAGGAAGCCCGCGTTGCGTGTCTGGTGATCGTCGACCGCGGCCGGGAACGGCACCAGCAGCGCGGCGACCCCCGCCGCCGCCAGCTCGGAGACCGTCAGCGCGCCGGACCGGCAGACCACCAGGTCCGCCCAGCCGTACTGCGCGGCGATGTCGTCGATGAAGGGCGTGACCTGCGCGTCGATGCCGGCGCGCCCGTAGGCAGCCCGCGCGGCCTCGAGCCCGCGCTCGCCCGCCTGGTGCCGTACCTCGAAGCGAAGCCCGGGACCGAGCAGCGCCAGCGCGGCCGGGACGGACTCGTTCAGGCGCGCCGCGCCCTGGCTGCCGCCGACGACGAGCAGGCGCGGCGCCCCGCTGCGCCCGGCGAGCCGCTCGGCGGGCGGCGGCAGCGCGAAGAACTCGGCACGCACGGGATTGCCGACGTCGCGCGCCGCGCGTTGCCGGCCGAAGCTGGCCGGGAAGGCCTCGAGCACGTCGTCGGCCAGCCGTGCCAGCACCCGGTTGGTGAAACCCGCGACGGCATTCTGCTCGTGGATCACCAGCGGGCAGCGCAGCAGCCACGCGGCGAGTCCGCCCGGCCCGGAGGCGAAGCCACCGAGGCCGACCACGACGCGGGGCCGCTGCCGGCGGATCGCCGCGACCGCCTGCCACAGCGCCCGCAGCAGCCGCAGCGGCGCAACGAGCAGCGTGACCGGCCCCTGGCCGCGCAACCCCCCGACCTCGACCCACTCCACGGGGAGGCCCTCGGCAGGCACGAGGCGCGACTCGATGCCGCGGCGCGTGCCGAGCCAGACGATGTCGCAGGAACGGGCACGCAGCGCACGCGCCAGCGCCAGCGCCGGGAACACGTGCCCGCCGGTACCGCCGGCCATGATCATCACCCGCCGCCCGCTCACGCGCCGGCCTCCGCGGGTTCGCCGCCGCGCTGCACGGCCGTGCGCCGACCCGGCACCGCCGAGCCGCGCGCCGACTGCATCGCCTCGTGGTAGACGCGCAGCAGCAGGCCGACCCAGGCGAGGGTCACGATCATGCTGGAGCGACCGTAGCTCATCAGCGGCAGCGTCAGGCCCTTGGTGGGCAGCGCGCCCATGTTCACGCCGATGTTGATGAAGGCCTGCAGTCCGAGCCAGATGCCGAAACCGGCGGCCACGTAGGACTGGAACTTGAGACCCGCGTCGGCGGCGAGGCGCGCGATGTGCAGCGCCCGCCAGACGAGCGCCAGGAAGAGCCCCAGCGTCACCACCACGCCCAGCAACCCGAGTTCCTCGGCGAGTACGGCGAACAGGAAGTCGGTGTGCGCCTCGGGCAGGTAGAAGAGCTTCTGCACGCTCTCGCCGAGGCCGACGCCGAACCATCCGCCGCGACCGATCGCGATCAGGCTCTGCGTCAGCTGGAAGCCGGTGTTGAACGGGTCCGCCCACGGGTTCAGGAAGGCCGTCAGGCGGCGCATGCGGTAGTCGGCCATCGTCACCAGCAGCACGATCGCGCCGGCGCCCAGCAGCGCGAACAGCGTCACGTCGCGCTTGCGGGCGCCCGCCAGGAACAGCACGCCGAAACCGGTCGTGACCAGCACCACGGCGGCACCGAAGTCGGGCTCGGCCAGCAGCAGCACGGCGAACACGATCAGCAGGCCGAACGGCTTGGCGAGGCCCCCGAGGCTGGTGCGCAGCTCGACCTCCCTGCGCACGGCGTAGCTGGCCACGTACAGCAGCACGAGCACGCGCGCGAGTTCCGACGCCTGGAAGTTGAACCCGGCGAGGCGGATCCAGCGGCGGCTGCCGTTGACCACGTGGCCGAGGCCCGGGATCAGCACGGCGACCAGCAGCACCGCGGCCGCGACGAGCAGCGGCAGGGCGGCCTTCTCGAGCAGCTCGAGGCGCACGCAGAACACCATACCGGCCGCCGCGACACCGATGACCGCGAGCACCAGCTGCCGCTCGAGGTACGCGAATGCGTCGCCCGACTCGCGGGTGGCGATCGACACCGACGCCGACGTGACCATGACAAGCCCGAGCAGCACGATCGACAGCACCAGCGCGACCGTCACCGCGTCGATGCGGATCGGCGCGGAACGGGACTTCGTGCGGATGCTGCCGGCGGCGCTGCTCACGGTGCCAGCTCCCGCACGGCGGCGGCGAACACCTGACCGCGGTGCGCGTAGTCGCGGAACATGTCGAGGCTGGCACAGGCCGGCGACAGCAGCACGGTGTCGCCCGGCTGCGCGGCCGCGGCCGCCGCGGCCACCGCCTCCTCCATCGATTGCGCAAACGCGACGTCGCAGGCGCCGGCGAGTGCCGCACCCAGGCGCCGCGCGTCACGACCGATGAGCACGGCGAGGCGCACCCGGCCACGCAGCGCGTCGGCGAGCGGCGCGAAGTCCTGGTTCTTGCCGTCGCCGCCCGCGAGCAGCACGAGCGTGCCCGGCAGCCCCTGGACGGCCGCCAGCGTCGCACCGACGTTGGTGCCCTTGGAATCGTCCAGCCAGCGCACGCCGCGGCGCTCGCGGACCCATTGCGAGCGGTGCGGAAGGCCGGCGAATTCCCGCAGCGCACCCAGCATCGCCTCGCGGGGAATGCCCGCCGCCTCGCCGACCGCCAGGGCGGCGAGCGCGTTGGCCGCGTTGTGCCGCCCGGCGATCCGCAGGTCGGCGAGCGCGACCAGGGGCTCCCCTGCGTTCGCCAGCCATTGCGCGCCGTCGTGCGGCACCAGGCTCCACTCCGCGTCCGGGTGGCCCTCGACCGAGAACCCCACGACGCGCTGGCCGGCGCGCGGCATGGCCGCCGCCCAGGCGTCGTCGAGGTTGACCACCGCGGTGCCGCAATGGGCGAAGATGCGCGCCTTGGCCGCCGCGTAGTCCTCCATGCCGGCGTACCGGTCCATGTGGTCCGGCGTGAGGTTGAGCACGGCGCCGGCGACCAGCCGCAGCGTCGACGTCGACTCGAGCTGATAGCTCGACAGCTCGAGCACGTAGAGGCGCGGTGCGCCGCCGAGCAGGTCCAGCGCGGGCGTGCCGAGGTTGCCGCCGACCCGCACGTCCCAGCCGGCCCGCCGCGCCATGTCGCCGACCAGCGTCGTCACGGTGCTCTTGCCGTTGGTGCCCGTGATCGCGACCACGGGCGATGCCGCCTCACGCGCGAACAGCTCCACGTCGCCCACGACCTCGATACCGCGCGCGCGGGCCGCCGCGAACAGCGGCTGCTGCAGCGGCAGGCCGGGGGACGCGACCACCAGTGCGGCGCCCTCCAGCACGCGGGCGTCGAGCTCGCCCGTGCGGACGGTGGCGGCCGGCACGGCGCGGTGCAGCTCGGCCAGGCCCGGTGGCTCGGGACGGCTGTCCGTGCACGCGAGGCGCCAGCCGCGCGACGCGAGGTGGCGCGCGCAGGACAGGCCGGTCTTGCCGAGGCCGGCGATCACCGCGAGGGGCGCTGCGGAGGACGCGTTCATCGGAGCTTCAGCGTGGCGAGGCCCGCCAGCACGAGGAAGAAGGTGATGATCCAAAAGCGCACGATCACCTTCGGCTCGGCCCAGCCCTTGAGCTCGAAGTGGTGGTGGATCGGCGCCATGCGGAAGATGCGCTTGCCGCGCAGCTTGAACGAGGCGACCTGCAGGATCACCGAGGCCGTCTCCAGCACGAAGATGCCGCCCATCACGAGCACGACCAGTTCCTGGCGCACGATCACCGCGACCGTGCCCAGCGCCGCGCCGATCGCCAGCGCACCGATGTCGCCCATGAACACCTGGGCGGGGTAGGCGTTGAACCAGAGGAAGCCCAGGCCGGCGCCGACCATGGCCGCGCAGAAGATGAGCAATTCGCCGGAGTGCGGCACGGGGGGTATCTGCAGGTACTGCGCAAACACGGCGTTGCCGCTGGCGTAGGCGAAGACGCCGAGCGCACCGGCCACCATGACCGCGGGCATGATCGCCAGGCCGTCGAGCCCGTCCGTCAGGTTCACCGCGTTGCTCATGCCGACGATCATCAGGTAGGTGAGCAGCACGAACGCCGCGAAGCCCAGCGGCAGCGCGAAGTTCTTCAGCAGCGGCAGGTACAGCGTGGTGTCGGCGGGCGACTTCGCCGTGTACCACAGCAGCAGCGCGGCGCCGAGGCCACCGACCGACTGCCAGAAGTACTTCCAGCGCGCGACGAGACCCTTCGGGTTCTTCTTCACGAGCTTCAGGTAGTCGTCCCAGAAGCCGACCATGCCGAACAGCACGGTGACGCCGACGACGATCCAGACGAAGCGGTTGCCGAGGTCGGCCCACAGCAGCGTGCTGGCGATGATCGCCACCAGGATCAGCAGGCCGCCCATCGTGGGCGTACCGGCCTTCTTGAGATGGGTCTGCGGACCGTCGTCGCGGACCACCTGGCCGATCTGCCCGCGCGCCAGGCGCTCGATCATCCACGGTCCGACGAGCAGGGAAATCGCCAGCGCCGAGACCGCGGCGAGAATCGCCCGCAGCGTCAGGTAGGAGAACACGTTGAACAGCGAAACCTGCGGGGCGAGCAGCTTGGCGAGCCAGAGCAGCACGGTCAGCCCTCCGTCGCCGCGGCCGCCGGCGCGATCGCCTCGACCACGCGCTCCAGGCGGTTGAATCGCGAGCCCTTGACGAGCACGCGGACGTCCGGCCCGAGCTCCGCACGCAGCGCCCCGGTCATCGCGGCGGCGTCGGGAAACCAGCGCGCGCCGGCACCGAAGGCCTCGACGGCGAGGCGGGCCAGGTCGCCGACCGCGAACAGTCGCTCGACGCCGCGCTCGCGGGCGTAGCGGCCGGTGTCGGCGTGTGCCGCCTCGGCGTGCGAGCCGAGCTCGGCCATGTCGCCGATGGCGAGCCAGCGCCGCCCCTCGAGGCCGGCGAGCACGTCGATGCCTGCCTGCATCGACGACGGGTTCGCGTTGTAGGAGTCGTCGATGACCCAGGCGCCGGCCAGCCCCTTGCGGAACGCGAGACGCCCCGGCACGGGCCGCATCGCGGCCAGGCCGGCGACCACGTGGTCCAGCGTGGCGCCGGCTGCCACGGCAGCGGCGGCGGCACCCGCCGCATTGACCACGTTGTGCATGCCGGCGAGGCGGAGCTCGACCTCGGCGCGGCCCGCGGGGCTCTCGAGTCGGAACCGGGTCACGAACCCGTGCCCGTCGACCCCGGTGCGCAGTTCGGCGGCGCGGAAATCGGCGGCGGCGGAAGTGCCGAAGCCGACCACCCTGGCGCGCGTCATGCCGCGCCAGAGCGCCGCGTAGGCGTCGTCGACGTTGACGACCGCGGTCCCGTCCGCGCCGAGCGCTGCGAACAGCTCGCCCTCCGCCAGGGCGACGCCCTCGAGGCTGCCGAAGCCCTCGAGGTGCTCGGCGCCGGCGTTGGTGACGATGCCGACGGTCGGCGCGGCGAAGCCGGCGAGCTCGGCGACGTCGCCCGCGCGGTTCGCGCCCATCTCGACCACCGCGAAGCGGTGCGCGGGATCGAGTCGCAGCAGCGTCAGGGGCACGCCGATGTGGTTGTTCAGGTTGCCGCGCGTCGACAGCGTCGGGCCGGCCTCGGCCAGGATCGCGGTGATCATTTCCTTGCAGGTGGTCTTGCCGTTGCTCCCGGCGACGCCGACCAGCGGTCCCCGGAAGCCGGCACGCCAGCCACGGGCCGCCCGCTGCAGCGCGCCCAGCGTGTCGTCGACGACCACGGTCGGAAAGCCCGGCACCGCCTCGCGCGCGACCGCGCCGGCGGCACCGGCAGCCCGGCACTGCGGGATGAAGGCCGCGCCGTCGAAGTTCGGGCCGCGCAGCGCGACGAACAGGTCGCCGGCGCCGATCGAACGCGAGTCCGTCGACACGGCCGCGTACGGGCCGTCCGCCCCGACCAGCGTGCCGCCGCAGAGCGCGGCGAAACCGGCGAGGCTGCGGCTCACGACGGGCGCTCCGCGAAAGCGTTCCGCAGCGCGCGGCGGTCGCTGAAAGCGCGCCGCTCGCCGCCGACCAGCTGGTAGTCCTCGTGCCCCTTGCCGGCCACCACGATCACGTCGCCGGGGCGCGCGGCCGCGACGGCCGCGCGGATGGCCTCGGCGCGATCGGGGATCACGCGGGCCGAGCGCCCCGCCGGCAGCCCGGCGACGATCGCGGCGCTGATCGCCGCCGACGGCTCGCCGCGGGGATTGTCGTCGGTGACCACGACCTCGTCGGCCAGACGGCCGGCCACCTCGCCCATCAGCGGGCGCTTGCCGGCATCGCGGTCGCCACCGCAGCCGAAGACCACGTGCAGGCGGCCCGCGCAATGCGCACGCGCCGCGAGCAGCGCCTTGGCCAGCGCGTCCGGCGTGTGCGCGTAGTCGACGATGCCGAGTGCCTGGCCCGGTGCGGCCACCGTCTCCATGCGCCCCGGCGGCGGCGCGGCCGCAGCCAGCGCGGCCAGCGCGTCGCCGGTCGGCACGCCCAGCGACAGCAGCATGCCGAGCACGGTCAGGGCATTGTCGGCATTGAACTCGCCGACCAGGGGCAGCGCGAGCTCCGCCGCGCCTTCCGGCAGCTCGAGCCCGAGCCGCAGCCCGTCCAGCGACGGACGCACGGCGCGCGCCCGCAGGATCGTGGCCCCGGCCGCCGCGTGCAGCGCCTGCGCGCGCGCGGCGCCGTCGGCACCGCGGCAGGTCACGTACAGGCGCCCCTCGGCGGGGCGCGCGGCGAGCTCGGCGCCGAAGCCGTCGTCGACGTTGACGACACGCGCCTCGAGCCCTGGCCACGCCAGCAGCCGGGCCTTCGCCTCGCCGTAGGCGCCCATCGTGCCGTGGTAATCGAGGTGGTCGCGCGTCAGGTTGGTGAAGCCGGCGACCCGGAAGCGGACTCCGGCGACCCGGTGCTGGTCGAGGGCGTGCGAGGACACCTCCATCGCCACCGCGGTCGCCCCCGCATCGGCGAGCGCCGCGAGCTGGCGGTGCACCATCACGGCGTCGGCGGTGGTGTACTCGCCTGGCTCGACGCCGGCGGGCGGCACGCCCACGCCGAGGGTCCCCGCGTATCCGCAACGGCCCGCGGCACCGCCCAGACATTGCGCGAGCAGCCAGGCGACGGTGGTCTTGCCGTTGGTGCCCGTCACGCCGGCCACGGCCAGCGCCGCCGAGGGGGCGCCGAAGAACCGGTCCGCGATCGTGCCGGCCCGCGCGCCGAGGCCGGGCAACGGTGCGCCGAACACGCCCGGCGGGAGCGCCGGCGGCGCGACGCCGCTTGCGGGCTCCCAGAGCACGGCGGCGGCGCCGCGCCCGAGGGCCTGCGCGAGGTAATCGAGCCCATGGCTGCGCCGGCCTGCACTGGCGAGAAACAGCGCTCCGGGACGCACGCTACGGCTGTCGAGCGCAACGTCGGTCACGGCGATGCCGGGCGGCGCCGGCACCATGCCCGCGAGCAGCTCCGGCAGCG
>JBIIDW010000048.1:0-9094 GCA_044238215.1 Steroidobacteraceae bacterium | reverse complement strand
GAGCGATACCGGCTCGATGGCGGGGTCTGCGGCCTGGCCTAGTCCGTCTCGCCCAGCGTCCGGATCGCGATGATCAGCGTGCCGGGCCCACCGTGCACACCCAGCGCCGGCCCCATGTCGGTCAGGTGTGACGACTCGATGCTGCCCGGCGGCAGCGCCGCGCGCAGCAGCTGCTCGAGCGCGCGCCCGGCCTCGGGCACGTTGCCGTGGCCCACCAGCACACGATAGCGCGGCGCATTGCCCCCGGCGCCGCCGCGCCAGGGCGCCGCGCGCCGCGCGGCGAGGCGCGCGAAGCGCTCCGGCAGGCGATGGCGGCCCCAGAGCACGCCGCCCAGGCCCACTTTGCCGTCCGGCCGCGTCGCCAGCACGATCGACAGGCCGAGCCAGTCCGACAGCGTCTTGGCGATGGGCGGGACGCGGCCGCCGCGGACGGCGTAGTCCACGGTGGCCAGCAGGGCGAACGTGCGCGTCGAGGCGACGGCCGCGCGGGCGGCGGCCTCGACCTCGGCGAGCGAGCCGCCGGCGCGGGCGCGCTCGGCCGCGGCGATCGCCACCAGGCCCTGGCCGAGCGATGCGCTCAGGCTGTCGATCACGGCGATGGGCCGACCCTCGGCGCTGACGCGCTGCGCGGCCGTGGTCGCGGCGGCGTGCGCGCCGCTGGCGCGCGAGGTCACGGTGATCGAGACCACCGCTTCGAAGTGCGAGGCCAGGAACTCGTACATGCGGCGGAAGTCGCCCGGCGGCGGCTGCGAGGTCTTCGGTGCCTCGGCGCTCGCGACGAGCTCGCGGTAGAACTCGTCGGGCGTCAGCGTGACCTTGTCGAGCCAGGAGCGGTTGCCGAAGTGCACGCGCATCGGCACCACGTGGATGCCCAGGCCCTCGAGCAGTTCCTCGGGGATGTCGGCGGCCGAATCGGTGACCACGGCCACGCGCTGCGTGCCGGCGTGATGGGCGGCGGCCTGCTGGCGTTGCATGTCGTCGGCCTTCTGCGCGCTGACCGCGCCGTAGCCGGCGGCGTATTCGAAGACGCGTTCGGGCTCGTCCGTGTGGATGTGCAGGCGTGCCTTGCGCCGGCCGCCGCTGACCACGATGCTGCCGCCCAGCGCGCCCAGGCCCTCGCGCAGCCGGCGCAGGTCCAGCCCGGCGTCCTCGTCCGCCGTGACGAGGCACTCGGTGCAGTAGCGTCGTTCGTCCGCGGGTCCGGCGAGGCCGACGGCCATCGCCTCGTCGCCGGAATGCACCGGCGCGACGACGGTACCGAGTTCGCCGGTCGACAGGTAGCGGGTCATGCCCTCGAGCAGCGACACGAAGCCCTGGGCGCCGGCATCGACGACGCCGGCGGCGCGCAGCTCCTCGAGCTGGCCGCGGGTCGCGTCCAGCGACGCGCGCACCGGCCCGAGCGAGCGGTCGAACAGCGCACGGAAGTCCGTCACGCCGCCGGGTCCGGAAAGGGCTTCGGCTTCGCGCGCGAAGTCCGCGAGCACGGTCAGCAGCGTGCCCTCGCGCGGCTGCGTCAGCGCGTCACGGGCGTAGCGCGCGCCGCCGGCAACCGCCTGCGCGAAGTCGCCCACCGACAGCCGTGCGAGGTGACCGGCGCGGTCGCCGAGCCCGAGCAGGAACTGCGCCATGATCGCGCCGGAGTTGCCGCGCGCGCCGTCGATCGCGGCGTCGGCGATCCGCAGCAGCAGCCGGCCGGCGTGCGGCAGCGGCTCGCGGTCGATGGCGGCCAGCACCGCAGACAGGGTCATCGACAGGTTGGTGCCGGTGTCGCCGTCGGCGACCGGGAACACGTTGATCTTGTTGATGTGGTCGGTGTGCTCGAACAGGCGGTAGATGCCTGCCCGCAGCGTGTCGCCCAGGCGCAGGCCGTCCAGTTCCGCCACATCCATGGGCACCGAGACCATGGGCATCGAGACTACTGGATCGGCACCAGGAAACGCGAGCCGCGCCACGACAGGACGGTGCCCTCGGGCGTGATCTGCTCGACGCGCACCCCGCTCGGCAGCACGCTGCCCTCGCCGGCGCGGGCGCCGTCGGCGAAGACGAAGCGCGCGGCCGGGTCGCGATCCCATGCGTGCAGGCTGACGTTGACCTCCGGCACCGGCGTGCCGGCGGCGACCAGCGAGGCCCGGTCGGGCAGTCCGACCACGACACCACCGCCTGCTCGCACCGGCGGCACCACGCCCGCCGGGACCGCGGTGCCCGCGACGTCGGCGGCGGGTTCCGCGTCGAGTTCCGGATCCTCGACCAGCGGCGGGTTGAAGCGCGATGCGGGCCCCGCGGCCGGCAGGCCTGCCACCGGTGCCGCGGCGGGTGGCGCCGCCGCGCCTGGCGGCAGCACGGCGGCCGGCGTCGAGGCGGGCGCCTGCGCGGGCTGCGGTGCGCCCTCGGCCGCAGCGGTCGGGTCGGGCGCCTGCGCCGGATCGCGCAGCAGCAGCACGGCCAGCAGCACGATCAGGTTGATGCCCAGCAGCAGACCGACCAGCACGGCCCACGTCGGCAGTCCTGTCCGCGGTGGCGCCACCTTGATCTCGAACATCGCGGGCTGGCCCTGGCGCTGCCGCTCGTTTTCGGATTTCTTCAGGGCATCGAGGATCAGCGACATGCCGGTCAGCCTCCCTGCACCGGTTGCGTCGAAGCGTCCAGCAGCGGTGTGCCCGGACCGGCGAGCGCGGTGTCGAGTACGACGAGTGTCGGGATGCTGGCAACGCCGTCGACGTTGAGCCGGTGGCGGCGCTGGAAGTCCTCGACCCAGCGCGCGAGCTCGGCGTCGTAGACGCCGTCGGCGCGGGCGGCTGGCGCGACCGGTGGCTGGGCCGGGTAGCCCGAGGCCGCGCGCAGGCGCGCGAGGTTGGCGCGCAGGCGGTCGATCTCGCTGCCGCGCATGCCGGGCTCGAGGGCCTTGACCTCACGCGTGCCCGGCCGCCACAGCAGCACGAACTCGCCGAACCACAGGCGCGCGAGCTCGCCGACTCGGACCTCGCGCGGCGCGCCGCCGAGGCTGACGATTGCCCGCTCGTCGTCGAGCGCCGCGAGCACGACCTGGTGGATCCGGCCGTCGCTGCCGGTCAGCGTCAGGATGGCCGGACGGTTGTAGAGGCGCAGGTCCGCCAGCGTGCCGCGCTCGAGGAAGCATTCGAGGCCCTGCTCGCTCGCCTGCGTACAGGCGTCGCGCCGGCCGACGACGTAGCGCGCGTTCCACAGGGCGAAGAGCTTGTTGAACGCGTTGTCGGCGTCGGTCTCGCCCTGGAAGGCGGCGAGCATCTGCTCGAGCGAGCGCGCCGCCGCCGCTGTTCCAGCCGGCGGGCCGGCGGCGGTGATGGCGGCGGTGGTGGCGGCGATGGTGACGGCGGTGGTGGCGGTGGGCAGCGCGCCGGCAGGCGCTGGTGCCGCGGTCGCCGGGGCCGTGGCCGCGGCGGTAGCCTCGGCGAGGCGCGGGGTCCGTTCGGCGGCGGGCAGCGCGCCGCGCTGCGCGAACAGCAGCGCGAGGCCCACGCCGAGCACGAGCGCCGCGGCCGCGCCCACGGCCCAGGGCCACCAGATCGGCGCGTAGCGACGACCAAACACCTCGCGTGCCGCCTGCAGCACGAGGGCGCCGGTCACCCGGTGGCGATCCTGCGCATAGGCCCCCAGCAGCGCGCGGTCGCAGAGGATGTTGATCACGCGCGGCACGCCACCGCTGAGCCGGAACAGCTCGAGCAGCGCGACGGGCGAGAAGATGTCGCTGGTCGAGCCCGCGACGCGCAACCGGTGGCGCACGTAGGCGGCGGTTTCGTCGCGCGACAGCGGGTTCAGGTGATAGCGGCCGGTGATGCGCTGCGCGAGCTGGCGCAGGTCGTTGCGCTCCAGCAGTTCGCGCAGCTCCGGCTGGCCGATCAGGATGATCTGCAGCAGCTTGTGCGTCGCGGTCTCGAGGTTGGTCAGCAGCCGCACCTGCTCGAGCACGTCGCGGTCGAGATGGTGGGCCTCGTCGACCACCAGCACGACGCGGCGGCCCTTCGAGTGCGCGCGCAGCAGGTAGGCGTTGAGGATGTCGACGAGGTCCTTGCCGCTCTGCACCGACTCGTCCGGCACGCCGATGCCCAGCTCCTCGCAGATCGTCAGAAGGAACTCGGTGGCACTGACGCGCGGGTTGAGGATCAGCGCGACTTCGGCGTCCTTGGGAATCTGCGCCAGCAGCGAGCGGATGATCGTGGTCTTGCCGGTGCCGACCTCGCCCGTCAGCTGGATGAAGCCGCCGGCCTCCTTGATGCCGTAGACGAGGTGCGCCAGCGCCTCGGCGTGCCGCGCGCTCAGGAAGAGGTAGCGCGGGTCGGGGGTGATGGCGAACGGCTTTTCGTTCAGCCCGAAGAACGAGAGGTACATGCGGTGCGGCAGCGGGCCCCGCGGGGCGTGCGTCGCAGTATGTCACGCGACGGCCAGGGCGGGGGAGGGCGGCAGGCTGGCGCAGCCGGTCACGGCCCCCGCACAATCCCGCCATGACGCATCAGGCGGCCGCCCTGTTCGACCCTCCGTGGCAGTGGCCTGCCGCGGCTGCGCTGCCGGCAGCCGGCGACTGCGAGGTCTGGCGGCTCGACCTCGACGCCGTCGAGGGCGTCGGCCAGGCCCTGAGGGGCGACGGGCCGCTCGACGCGTCCGAGCTCGCGCGCGCCAGGCGCTTCGTGTTCGAGCACGACGGGCGCCGCTTCGTCGCGGCGCGCCTGGCCCTGCGCCGCATCCTGGGCGCTGCCCTCGGCTGCGCGCCGGCGGCGCTCGCCATCGACGCGCCGCCGCTGCAGCGGCCGCGCGTCGCGGGCGCTGCAGGCATCGACTTCAGCCTCAGCCACTCCGGGCGCCTCGCGCTGGTCGCGGTGGCGCGCGCCGCGCCGCTGGGCGTCGACGTCGAGGAATGGCGCCCCGTGCCGGATGCGGCTGCGCTGGCGGCGCGGCTGTTCACGGCCGCCGAGTGCGAGACGCTGCGGGCCGCCGCGCAGGATGGCCAGCCGGTATCGGCGGCCGAGGCTGCGTTCCTGACCTGCTGGACGCGCAAGGAGGCCGTGCTGAAAAGCACCGGCCTCGGGCTTTCGGTCGAACCGCGGACGGTGGCGGTCGGCGCCACGGCGGCCCAGCACGATCTCCGCTTTGCCGGGTGCGGCGGCGAGGGGGGAATCGGCAACGAGGTGCTGTTGCGCGTCCGGTCCTTTGCGGTCGGACCCGAGGGCGTCGGCGCCATCGCACTGCCCCCCCGGCTGCGGGTGAGCCGCTGGTTACGTGGGCCGCCGGCGTGAGGCGCGCTTGAGGCTGCCCTGGCCCGGTTGGGCCGCCACGGGCCTGGCGGCGCTGCTGATCGGGCTCGCCGCCGGCGGCGCCGGGGTGCGCGAGGCGTTGCGCTGGGAGCGCACCGGCCTGGCCGCCGGCGAGGCCTGGCGGCTGCTGACGGGGCATCTCGTCCACCTCGACCTGACTCACGCGCTGCTCAATGCGGCGGGCCTGCTGCTGGTGGCCGCGTTGTGGCGGGGCGTGTTCCGGCCGCTGCAGTGGGGCGTCATCGTGGTCGCCGCGGTCGTGACCATCGATTCCGGCCTCTGGTTCCTCGATTCCGGCCTCGACTGGTACGTCGGAGCCTCGGGGGTCCTGCACGCGGCCATGGCGGCCGGTATCGCGCGGGAGGCGGCGGGTGGCGATCGGCTCGCCCTTGCGCTGGCCGCAGCCGGGCTCGCGAAGCTGGCAGCGGAGTCGTGGGGGCTGGGCCCGGGCTCCGGCGTCATCGAGTCCTCGCTGGTGGTCACGTCGGCGCATCGCTACGGTGCCGCGACCGGTGCGCTGCTGGGATTGTTTTATTTCTGGTCCAGTAGGGCCTCAATCAATCGGACTGTTCGCTAGGGTCTTTCCTGTTTGAGGGGAGACTGCTGGCACGCGCAACGGCGGCCGAACCGAAACGGTGTCGTATGGCGTCGACCGTTGCGTCGAGCCGGGTCGCCTCGACGGGCTGGGCGGCGTCGAACAGATCCAGCTGGCTCGCCGACGCCAGTTCCGAGAGGCCCACGCCCAGCAGGCGGATCCGCGCACCGGGGCGCCGGCGCAGCCAGGCCTCGAACAGTTCGCGGGCGACCTCGGCGATCACCCGGCTGTCGTGCGTCGCCGGCGCGACGACGCGCTGGCGCGTGAACGTGCGGAAGTCGTGTTCGCGCAGCTTGACGGACACGCAGCCCGCCACGCGCTGGCGCGCGCGCAGGCGTGCGCTGGCCCTGTCCGCGAGCCGCAGCAGTTCCGCCTGCATCCGCGCCGGGTCGGAGAGATCCTCCCCGAACGTCTCCTCGGCGCTGACCGACTTCTCGTCGCGATCCGGTATCACGGGCCGCTCGTCGATACCGGCCGCGCGGCTCCGCATGCGCGCGGCGTCCCGGCCGAACAGGGGCCAGAGCCTTGCGTCCTCCGCACTGCGCAGTTCGCCGAGCGTGCGCAGGCCGGCGGCGACGACCTGCTCGCCCTTCAGCCGTCCGAGTCCCGGCAGGCGGCGCACGGGCAGCGGGTCGAGCGTGGCGTGGATCCGCTCGGGGGGCACCACGGTGAGTCCGTCCGGCTTGTCGAGGTCCGAGGCGATCTTCGCCACCAGCTTGTTGGGGGCGATGCCGACCGAGGCGGTCAGGCCCGTGCGTTCGCGCACCAGCGCCTTGATGGCCCGCGCGATCTCCACCGGGTCGCCCAGCAGCGCCTGGCTGTGGGTCACGTCGAGGTAGGCCTCGTCGAGCGACAGGCCCTGCACCAGCGGCGTGAACTCGTGGAAGATCTCGAAGACCTGGCGGGAGACTTCGGCGTAGCGGGCCATCCGCGGCCGCACGCACACGGCGTGGGGGCACAGCTGCAGCGCACGCCGCACGGGCATCGCCGAGCGCACGCCGTAGCGGCGCACCTCGTAGCTGGCTGCCGCGACGACGCCGCGACCGCTATGACCGCCGACGATCACCGGCAGCCCCGCGAGTTCCGGGCGGTCGTGCTGCTCGACCGACGCGTAGAACGCGTCCATGTCCACGTGCAGGATGGCACGGTCGGCAGGCCAGCCGCCGCCCGGCGGTGTGAGGCGCTGCGTTGACAGATCCGCATGCCGCGGCGACGCTCTGCTCATGACACGTAACGGGTTCCCGATGCTTTTCGCTGCGCTGGCGCTGCTGGCCGCGCCGCCCACGCGCTCCCAGGACGCATCGGCTGCTGCGCCGGCTGCGCCCGCGTCCAGCGCGGCGCCTGCCGCCGCGCCAGTGCCGCCGGCGGCCTCCGCACCGGCGTTCCGTGTGCCGCCCGGTTGGCGCGTGAAGAACGTCCGCGGCGAGGCGCCGCGCTACTGCCGCAAGGACGTACGGCTCGGCTCCCGCTTCGCGAAGGAGGAGTGCCTGACCCGCGAACAGCTCGAGTTGCAGACCAAGGTCGACTCGGAGAACGCCGCGCGAGTCTCGCAGGGCGCGCGCGTCTGCGCCAGCGCCCCCGGCTGCGGGAGCAACTGAACGCGGGCTTTGACCTTTCCGGGCGATTGCCCGACCATCGGCCGCCTCCACCAGAGGGGGCCGTCCATGCACCTGCCGTCCTGCGCCGCCCGGCGCGCCCGAGATCTCGTTGCGCCGTCAGCCCGTAGCCTCGTCGCCTCGGCGTTGCTCGCACTGGCCGCCTGCAGCGGTGGCCAGCCCTCCGGTGCGCCGGCAGCCGCCCCGCCCCCCGCGGTCGACGTGGCGGTCGCCGCGGAGCGCAACCTGGCCCGCACCGAGGAGTTCGTCGGTGAGGTCCGAGGCAAGCAGGACGTCGAGATCCGCGCCCGCGTGCAGGGATACCTCGAGGGCATCCACTTCCAGCCGGGCACCGACGTGAAGGCGGGGCAGTTGCTGTTCTCGATCGACCCGAAACCCTTCCAGGCAGCCCTCGCGCAGGCCAAGGCCGGCCTGACGCAGGCGCAGGTCGAGGCCACACGGGCGAAGACCGATGCCGACCGCTACACCGACCTCGCCTCCAGGGGGCTGGTCCCACGCAAGCAGGGCGACGATGCCCGCGCCCAGGCGGAGGTCGCGGCCGCCAACGTGTCGGCCGCGCGCGCCGTCGTCAAGGCGCGGGAAGTCGACCTGGGCTACACGCGCGTGACGTCGCCCATCGCGGGCCGTGCGGGCCTGGTGGCGCCGGCGGTCGGCGATCTCGTCGGGGTTTCCGGCGGGGCGCCGATGACGGTCGTCTCCGACCTCTCGGCGGCGCGGGTGCGCTTCCAGATTGCCGAGACCGACTACCTGCGCATCTTCAAGGAACGCAGCGCACAGCCTGCCGCCGCCGCTGGCGGATCCGCGCAGGCGCCGGCGCGTGCAGCGGCCGTCGAGGTTCGCCTCGCTCTGGCAGACGGCTCGCTTTACCCGCTGCCCGGGCGCGTGGTCACGATCGACCGCAGCATCGACGCGAGGACCGGGTCGCTGGCCATCGAGGCCGAGTTTCCCAATCCCGAGGGGATGCTGCGTCCCGGGCAGTTCGCGCGCATCCGCGGTGAGTCCGGGCTCGTGAAGAACGCGCTCGTGATTCCGCGCAAGGCCGTCATCACGGTCCAGGGCGCGTCGTCGGTCTACGTGCTGGGCGAGGGTGACGTCGTGCAGGGTCGCCGTGTCGAAGGCCAGGACGCCGGCCCCGGCCTCTGGCAGGCGACGAGCGGCCTCGCTGCGGGCGATCGTGTCATCGTCGAAGGGCAGCTCAAGGTGCGCGAGGGCGTGAAGGTGGTCCCGCGCGAGGTGCCGCTCGACGCGGGCCAGCCCGCGCTGCCGCCAGGCGCCGAAGCCGCACCCGCACCCGCCGCCGGACGCTGAGCCGCCGTGGCCGATCTCTTCATCCGCCGGCCGACGCTGGCGATCGTGCTGTCCATCCTGTTCGTGATGATGGGCCTCATCACGCTGCGCGGGCTCGCGATCGAGGAGTACCCGAACGTCACGCCGCCGCAGATCCAGGTGCAGGCGATCTATCCCGGCGCCAGCGCGGAGGTGGTCGAGGAAACGGTTGCCGTGCCGCTCGAGCAGGCGATCAACGGCGTCGAGAACATGCTGTACATGCAGTCGAAGGCGTCCAACGACGGCCGCCTGTCGATCTCCGTGTACTTCGA
>JBIIDW010000047.1:0-9105 GCA_044238215.1 Steroidobacteraceae bacterium | reverse complement strand
CGGGCCCCCTCTCGTTCCACAGGATGTTGCCGACGTGGCAATCACCGTGGATACGCAGTGCGGAAACCGGGCCGACGCGCTCGAAGGCCTCCTCCACGGCCTCCAGCAGCGCCCCCGACGCCTCCTCGTATCGTGACGCCACCGCCTCGTCCAGCAGACCCGACCGCAGCAGGGCCTCGCGGGGCTCCCAGCCGAGCCGGGCCACGGAGAGCGCGGGGCGGGCATCGAAGCGCCGTCGTTGCCCGACGCCGTGGATCCTCGCGAGCGTTCGGCCGATCAGTTCCAGCGCGCCGGGGGACTCGAACTCGGCGGACCGCGCCGCGGCGCGCGGGAAGACAGCGAACCGCAGTTGGCCATGCCGCAGCAGCGTCCGGCCCTCGAAGGCCGTCGGGGCGACTACCGGCAACTCCTCGTCGAGCAGCTCCCTCGCGAAGGCGTGCTCCTCCTCGATCTGACGGTCGCTCCAGCGGCCAGGACGATAGAACTTCATGATCACCGTGGCGTGCGAAGTCGAGCCGACCTGGTAAACGCGGTTCTCGTAGCTGTTCAGTGCGAACAGGCGCCCGTCGCAGGCGATGCCCACCGATTCGGCCGCGTCGATGACGGCGTCGGGCGACAGAGACGCGAACGGCCGGCCTGCGTCCGCGGAGGTCAAAGTGCCGCGTCCGTCACAATGCCGTTGCGGTGGCGGAGTATCATGATGTGATGGGTAAAAGGACTGTCATGGTGACGGGTGGCGCCGGTTACATCGGCAGCCACGTGGTGCTGCAACTCCGGGAACGCGGCGAGAACGTGGTGGTGCTCGACGATCTGAGCACCGGGTTCCGGCAGGCGACGCTCGGCGCGACGTTCGTCGCAGGCAGCGTCGGCGACCGCGAGCTGGTCGGTGCTGCCCTGCGGGAGCACGACGTCGACACCGTGATGCACTTCGCCGCGCATACCATCGTGCCGGAGTCGGTGCGGGATCCCCTCAAGTACTACGGCAACAACACCTGCTCCACGCGCGCACTGCTGCAGACCTGCGCTGAGCACGGCATCGCCCATTTCGTGTTCTCCTCCACGGCCGCAGTCTACGGCATTCTCGAGGGCGGATACGCCTCGGAGGACACGCCCACGGCGCCGATCAACCCCTACGGCACCTCCAAGCTGATGTCGGAATGGATGCTGCGCGACCTGTCGGCCGCGACTCCGCTCCGGCACGTCGCGCTCAGGTACTTCAACGTCGCCGGTTCCGACACCGGTGGCCGCATCGGCCAGTCGACGCGCAACGCAACGCTGCTGATCAAGGTCGCGGCGGAGCATGCCGTCGGCAAGCGACCGAGCCTGTCGATGTACGGGACGGACTACCCCACGCCGGACGGCACTGGCGTACGCGACTACATCCACGTCGAGGATCTCGCCACGGCGCACCTCGACGCCCTGACGTACCTGCGCGAGGGTGGCTCCAGCACCACGCTCAATTGCGGCTACGGACATGGCTACAGCGTCCGGGAAGTACTCCAGTCCGTCGAGCGCGTCTCCGGCCGTCCGCTGGTCGTCCACGAGCAGCCGCGCCGCGAGGGCGACCCGCCGTCGCTGGTCGCCCGGGCCGACCGGATCAAGTCGGTACTGGGCTGGAAACCCAGGCTCGACGATCTCGACACCATCGTCCGCACGTCGCTGGACTGGGAGCGCAAGCTGGCCGCCGCGCCCTGGTAGCCGCCACGCCGAACGGATCGGCCCGGCATTTGCCCTAGAATGGGGCCCATGCGCTGGACCCGTCCCAAATCGGTCGGCAGCCTCATGCTGCTGGGGCTGGTGCTCGCCGCACTGCCCCTCGCAGTCGCGGTGCTCAACGCTGCCGTCCAGATGCGCTCACTCGCGAGTACCGGTCAGGAACTTGTCCTGCGCGGTATCGACGCCACCCGCTACAGCCAGGTACTGCTGAGCTCGATCGCTTCGATGGAGCGCACCGCCCGGCTCTATCAGGTACTCGGTGACCGCAAGCTGCTCGATGCCTATGCGCAGACCGACCGCCGCCTGACGGCCACCCGGGAGCAGTTGCGGCGCCAGCTCGTCGGCGACGACGCGCGCGCGAGCCTCGACTCCGTGGCGAGCATCCAGGCGCAGTTGCTGCTCGGGCTGCGCCGAACGCCACCGGGCACCCGGGAGTTTGCGCAGCTGCTGCGGCAGTTCGACGCACTCAACCGGGTCGCCGGACGCATCGCCGATGGCGGCAACCGCCAGCTCGAGGCGGAGCTCCAGTCCCTGAGGACGGGGGCAGACGCGGCGCGGCGGCGGCTGATCGTACAGTCGAGCCTGCTGATCCCGCTGACCCTCGTGGTCGTGCTGCTGGTCACCTACTGGCTCGGTCGCCCGCTCCGGGAGATCGACCGGGCCATCAGCGAACTGGGACGTGGCACCTTCGACAACCCCATCGCCGTGCGGGGACCCGAGGATCTCGAGCGCCTGGGTCGCCAGCTCGAGTGGTTGCGCGTGCGACTGCTGGATCTGGCGCAGGAGCGCAATCGCTTCCTGCGGCACATGTCGCATGAACTCAAGACGCCGCTCGCCAACATTCGCGAGGGCGCGGACCTGCTCATGGACGGGGCGGTGGGAGAGCTCGACTCGAACCAGCGGGAGGTGCTGGCGATCCTGCGGGACAACGGCATCAAGCTCCAGCGCCTGATCGAGAACCTGCTGTCCTTCAGCGCCTGGCAGTCGCAGAGCCTCGGCGTGGAACTGTCCGAATTCAAGCTGCGCCCCCTCGTCAAGCAGGTGCTCGAGAACCAGCAGCTCACGCTGCTGTCGCAACGCGTCAGGCTCGACATGAGGGTAGAGGACGTCACCCTCTACGCGGATCGCGGCAAGCTCAGGCTGGTGCTCGAGAACCTGCTATCCAACGCGATCAAGTACTCGCCGCGCGAGGGCGAGATCCACGTCGTCGCCCGGGCCGAAGGCGACGAACTGGTGCTCGACGTCGCCGACTCCGGAGAGGGCATCGCGGCCGAGGACAGGGCGCACATCTTCGAGGCCTTCTATACGGGCCGACCGTCGGAGAGTTCGGTCAAGGGCACTGGCATTGGGCTGTCGGTAGTGATGGAATTCGTATCAGCTCAGGGTGGCACCGTGGAGATCGTCGACGGCGAGTTTCCCGGAGCCCATTTCCGCCTTCGGATGCCGCTCCGTGTCAGCGAACCCGCACATCCCAGCAACCCCGATGCGCCCTGAACGCGCTCCGCTTGCGCACCTGCCAATCCGCGCGGCATCACTCGCGTTGGCGCTGGCCCTCGTCGGCGGCTGCGCTGCGCTGCGGCCTGCCGTTGAGGCCTCGCGTCCGGGTCCAGCCCAGGCAGCACCCGACCCGGCCGCCATCCGGGCGGCGGAACTCGCCGAGGCCACCCTGGCACTCCACCGCTTCGTCGGTGCACCTCCGGACCAGCAGACCGCGCTCATGGCTGCGGCCCGGCAGGCGGCGGAGCAGGCGCCGACACCGGCATCCCAGCTGCGCTATGCGCTGCTGCTGGCACAGCCTGGCCATGCCGGCACCGACCTGAATCTCGCACGGCAGCTCCTGCAGTCGCTGCTGGCAGAGCCAGCGCGGCTGGCACCGATGGAGCACGCGTCGGCGTTCCTCGAGTTGCGGCGAATCGACCGGGAACTTGCGCTCGCGGCAGAGGTCGATGATTTGCGCGCAAAAGCCGACCTGATCGACAGCGAGGCGCTGAGCGCCCTCAACCGGCGCCTGCTTGCCGAAACCGACGAAAACCAGCGCCTCAGGCGGGCTCTGGAGGAAGCGCAGGCCAAGCTCGCCGCAATTGCGCTGATCGAACGCCAGACGCGCGATCGCGAGCCGGATGACCCCGTTCCCCAAGAGGCTCCCTGACCCCCAAGCCACCGCATGGCAACTCAAGGCGCAACTCCCTCCCCGCGGCGCAAGGCGCGCATCCTGGTGGTGGATGACGACCCGGGCCTCCTGCGGCTGCTGACGATCCGTCTGCGGGCCGAAAACTATGAGGTCGAGGCGGTCGAGAGCGGCGCACTGGCACTCACCACGGCCAGCCGGTTCCGCCCGGATCTGGTGATCACGGACCTGCGGATGGACCAGATGGACGGGATCGGCCTGCTGCGGGAGCTGCAGACCCGCTACCCGGGCCTCAAGGTCATCATGCTCACGGCCCACGGCACCATTCCCGACGCGGTGCAGGCGACGCAGATGGGTGCGTTCGGCTTCCTGACCAAGCCGATCGATCGCCAGGAACTGCTCGACCAGGTGCAACGGGCGCTGCGCATCTCGGGGTTCAGCGACGCCGGCGAAGACTGGCGCAGCGAGTTCGTCACCCGCAGCGCCCTGATGGAAGAGCGCCTCGCCCAGGCTCACATGGTGGCCGGCACCGACGCGAGGGTGCTCATCACGGGCGAAAGCGGCACCGGCAAGGAACTGCTGGCCCGCGCCATCCACCGGGCGAGCCCGCGCCGCCACAAGCCTTTCCTTTCGGTCAACTGCGCCGAGACAGCCGACGAAGCGCTGGAGGCGGAGCTGTTCGGCCATGTGCCCGGCGCGCTTCCCGGCGCGACCCAGGAAGCCGCAGGGCTGTTTCGCGCCGCTGACGGCGGCACCCTGCTGCTGGACGAGATCGGCGACATGTCGCTGCGCCTGCAGGGCAAGCTGCTCAAGGTGCTGCAGGACAATGCCGCACGGCCGCTGGGCGGTACCGACACGTTCCCGGTCAACGTGCGCCTGGTCTCGGCCACCCACCGCGACATGGGGCTGCTCATCGCGCAGGGAAGCTTCCGCGAAGACCTGTTCTATCGACTCAACGTCGTGCACATCGACATGCCGCCGCTGGCGCGGCACCGTGAGGATATTCCACTGCTGGTCGGCCACTTCCTTGCGGCGCTTGCGCAGGAAACCGGCGTGCGCAAGATCTACGCGCCCGAGGCGGTGGAACTGCTGGCGACCGCCGACTGGCCCGGCAACGTCCGGCAGCTGTCGAACGTGGTGCGACAGAACTTCGCCCTGTCGCAGAGCCCGATCATCCCGGCGGACGTCGTCCAGCAGTCACTCGGCAGCATCAGCGGCGGGCGCCTGCCCTCCTTCGACGAGGCGCGCGACGAATTCACACGCAGCTACCTTTCGCAGATCCTGCAGATCACCGGCGGCAACGTCAGTCAGGCAGCGCGCCTGGCCAAGCGTAACCGCACGGACTTCTACAAGCTTCTGAACCGGCACCAGCTGCAGCCGGACGACTTCAAGCCCAGGGAGTGATCAGCGCAACTCGCGCTTCTTCACTTTCCCGGACTCCGTCTTCGGCAGATCCCGCAGGAAATCGACGGCCTTCGGCACCATGAAGCCGCGCAGCCGGGCGCTGCAGAAGCGCTGCACGGCAGCAGCATCCAGCGCCGCGCCCTCGCCCTGGACGACGAAGGCGCGGACTGCCTCGCCCCATGCCTCGTCCGGCATGCCGATCACGGCGGCCTCGCGCACCCCGGGCATCTGGCAGAGCACCTCCTCGACTTCGCGCGGACTCACCTTGTGGCCACCGACCTTGAGGATGTCGTCACGACGGCCGACGAAATAGAGGAACCCGTCCTCATCGAGCCTGAAAAGGTCGTCCGTGTGAAGCCAGGTCTCGCCGGGCGTGGCGCATGACCGCAGCTTCCACGCGGTGAGTTCGGGCTTTCGCCAGTAGCCGACCATGACGTGCGGCCCACGCACCACGAGTTCACCGCTCTCTCCGGCTGCCACCGGACGGCCCTCCTCGTCGACCACGGCGTGCTCCTGGAAAGGCATGCCGCGGCCCACGCTGCCCGGCTTGCGCTCGAGATCGTCGGGGTCCAGGAAGCTGATGCGCTTGCACTCCGTCTGGCCGTACATCACGTAGAGCCGCGCCTGCGGCAGACGCTCGCGAACACGGCGCGCGTGCTCGACGGGCAGCGACGAGGCGGCGCTGGTCAGTATGCGCAGGCTGGACAGATCGAATTCGGTGAGCCGGGGCGACGTCGCCAGCCATGCGTACATGGTCGGTACGGCGGCGAGGACGGTGGCGCGTTCCGCAGCGAGCAGCGCGAGGCTGCGGGCCGGAAACGCGAATGACCGGTCGAGGACGATGGTGGCGCCCAGGCTGAGCGACGACAGCAGCTGATAGAGCCCGTAGCTGCTGCTGAGCGGCAGGGGCGAATACACGATGTCCGAGGACTCGAGACGCAGGTAGGCGTTGACCGCCAGCATCGCGGCCGCCATGTTCGCGTGACTGAGCATCACGCCCTTGGGTTCGCCCGTCGAGCCGGAGGTGTAGATCAGCGCCGCGACATCGGTGGCATCGCCGCCGGCCGGTCCGGGTGCCGCGTCACCCTGTGTGCCCGGCGCCAGCGGCAGTACGTCCACCGCGTCCGGCCGCGGCGACCACACCAGCAGGCGCCCGGCTCCGGGCAGCGCCTCGCGCATCGCGGCGAACGACAGCGCCAGTTCCCCGGCGGTGACCGCCCAGCGCGGGTCGGCGTCGCGCAGCACGGCCTGCAGACCCTCGCCGCGCAGCGCTGCATGGACCGGGATGACGACGCCGCCGGCCGCCCAGACGCCCCAGATGGTCACGGCCGCATCGACCGTGTTCGGGAGCACGATCGCGACCCGGTCGCCGCGCTGGAGGCCCAGCCCCCTGAATACGGCAGCCAGCGCCTGTGCCTCCGACCGGAGCTGACCGAAGCTGAGTCTACGCTCCGGGGTGACCACCGCGGGCTTGGTGGCATGGAGCCATGCCGCCGCCTCAAAGAGCTGCTCTATGCGCAAGGGGACCCCGGGATCCAAGCCTGTTCCGACGGACGGGCCCATCATAGAATCGGGAGCCGGCGTCGACCAATGCACAGTCTCCCGCGGCCGGGGTGCAGGGGGTGTGCGTCGTGTCACACGCGCGTCAGCGCCGCCCTTTTTCGGTTCGCAAACGGGCTAGATTGCGCTACGACCATGTGCGGCATTGCAGGCATCGCGCCCAGCGCGCAGGACCAGACACCCGGGCAGGAGATCCTCGGGCGCATGATCGGTGCGCTGCGCCACCGGGGCCCCGACGGCTTCGGCTTCCATCGCGCCCCAGGGATCGGCCTGGCCCACGCCCGGCTGAGCATCATCGACCTCGAAACCGGCGACCAGCCCATCCGCAACGAGACCGGCACGGTCTGGGTGGTCTTCAACGGCGAGATCTTCAACTACGTCGAACTGCGCGCCCGCCTCGAGAGCCTGGGTCACCGCTTCTACACCCGCTCCGACACCGAGGTCATCGTCCACCTCTACGAGCAGTTCGGGCTGGACTTCGTCGAGCACCTGAACGGGCAGTTCGCGATTGCGTTGTGGGACGGGGAATCCCGGCGGCTGGTGCTCGCGCGCGATCGCGTGGGTATCCGTCCGCTGCTTTATGCCCGCCGGCCCGAGGGGCTGCTGTTCGCATCGGAGGCCAAGAGCCTGTTCGCCTCCGGGCTGCTGCGCGCCGAACTGGATCCGGTCGGGCTGGCCGAAGTCGCCACGTTCTGGAGCTGCGTGGCACCGCGCACGCCGTTCGTCGGCGTCGAGGCCCTTCCGCCGGGACACCTGGCGGTGCTCGAGGGTGAGCGCTTCACCGTCAGGAAATACTGGGACTGGGGTTTTCCGGACGCCGGGGCCACCGACCCGAGGACGGTGGAGGACGCCACCGAGGAACTGCGCGCCCTTTTCATCGACAGCGTCAGGCTGCAGCTTCGCGCCGACGTCCCGGTCGGCGCCTACCTCAGCGGAGGCCTCGACTCCTCGGCCGTCACCGCGGCGATCCGCCGCTTCTCGGATACGCCGCTGAAGACTTTCTCATTGACGTTCGCGGACGCCGAGTTCGACGAACGGGAGTATCAGGACGCCGTATCGCGGCACCTCGCCACGGATCACGTGCGTCGCGAGGTCGGCGCCGATGACATCGCCGGGGCCTTCGCCCGTGCGATCAGGCACATCGAAGCACCGATCGTCCGTACGGCGGGCGTCCCGCTGATGCTGCTCGCAGACCGCGTTCGCGAGGCCGGCTTCAAGGTCGTGCTGACCGGCGAAGGCGCCGACGAGGTCTTCGGTGGGTACGACATCTTCAAGGAAGGCAAGATCCGTCGCTTCTGGGCCCGGCAACCGGCGTCGAAGTGGCGCCCGCTGCTGCTGCGCCGGCTCTACGGCTACCTGGCCAACTCCCCGACCGCGCGCGGCGGCATGGCGGGAGGATTCTTCGGTCAGGCGCTTGATCGGCCGGATGATCCCTACTTTGCCCACCGGCCCCGCTGGGCCACGACCAACCGTACGCTGCGCCTGCTGACCGCGGACTTTCGCGGACGCATCGACGCGGAGCACCCCATCGCCAGGCTTGCGGAACTCGCCCCCGCCCCTGATCCGCGCTGGGCATCGCTGGCCCGCGACCAGTACGTCGAGGCGCATACGCTGCTCTCCGGCTACCTGCTCCACGCCCAGGGCGACCGGGTCGCCATGGCGGCGTCGATCGAGGGGCGCTACCCCTTCCTCGACCATCGGTTGATCGAGTTCGCGAACCGGCTTCCGGCACGCTGGAAGATCCGCGGTCTCGAGGAAAAGTACCTGCTGCGGCGCGCGGTTGCCGACTGGCTTCCCAAAGCCGTGGCCAGGCGCACGAAGCAGCCCTACCGTGCCCCCGACTGCCAGAGTTTCTTCGTGAACGGGCAGCCTCGAGACTTCGTTGCCGAGGCCCTCGACCCGCGCGCCGTGCGCAACGCCGGATACTTCGACCCGGTCGTCATCGGCAAACTGATGGAAAAGTGCCGCACCGGCGCAGCCATCGGCTTCGCCGACAACATGGCTTTCGTCACGGCGCTCTCTACGCAACTCCTGCACGAGGAGTTCGTTGCCGGGACGCAACAGCCGCAGACCGAAGTGCTCGCGGCGAGACGCGTTTAACACTTTCCGAAAGCCGCGCACCGGGCGGTCCGGGAAAGTGCGATCTTATGTTTGCGGCACCTCAGATGTCGCGGGTTTTCCATCAAAATTAACGAGTTAGAGTGCTATGCTCCGCGCCCCCGAAAGCGCTGGAACGACAAGGCCCACGACATGACACAAGACATCAAGAGCGCGGTGAGACACTACATCGAGCAGAA
>JBIIDW010000046.1:0-9110 GCA_044238215.1 Steroidobacteraceae bacterium | reverse complement strand
AGGCCCGGATCACCGCCCTGCCCGGCGACGGCATCGGCCCGGAGGTCGTCGCCCAGGGCCTGCGCGTGCTGCGCGCCGTCGGCGAGCGCTTCGGCCACGAATTCGACGTCGCCGAGGCGCCGTTCGGCGGCGCGGCCATCGACCTCTGCGGCGACGGCCTGCCGCCCGCCACGCTGCG
Organism: Steroidobacteraceae bacterium; assembly: GCA_044238215.1. Lineage (GTDB taxonomy): Bacteria > Pseudomonadota > Gammaproteobacteria > Steroidobacterales > Steroidobacteraceae > UBA964. The sequence goes on along the minus strand of JBIIDW010000046.1, from coordinate 8,932 downwards.
GGCCTGCCTCGACGCCGACGGCATCCTGCTCGGCGCGATAGGCGGTCCACAGTGGGGGCCGACCGCGCCCGTCCGTCCCGAAACGGCCCTGCTCCGCCTGCGCGCCGAACTCGGCGTGTACGCCAACCTGCGGCCGGTCACGATCCTGCCGGCGCTGCGCGACGCCTCGACGATCAAGCCGGAGGTGCTCGACGGCGTCGACATGCTGTTCGTGAGGGAGCTGACCGGCGGCAGCTACTTCGGGCGCAAGTCGCGCGACGGCGACCGCGCGGTCGACGAGTGCGCCTACACCGTGGCCGAGGTCGAGCGCGTCACGCGCGTCGCCGGCCGGCTCGCGCGGCAGCGCCGCCGCCGGATCACGCAGGTCGACAAGGCCAACGTGCTCGAGACCTCGAGGCTCTGGCGCGAGGTGGCTGGCCGCGTCGTGCGCGACGAGTTCCCCGACTGCACGATCGAGCACATGCTGGTGGATTCGGCCTCGATGCACCTGATCCGCCGGCCGCGCGATTTCGACGTGATCCTCACCGAGAACCTGTTCGGCGACATCCTGACCGACGAGGCCTCGATGCTCGCCGGTTCGCTCGGCATGCTGCCGTCGGCCGCGCTCGGCGACGGGCGGCGCGGGCTGTACGAGCCGATCCACGGGTCCGCGCCCGACATCGCCGGTCGCGGCGTGGCCAATCCCTGCGGAACGATCCTCAGCGTGGCCATGCTGCTGCGCCACTCGCTGGGACTCGAGGCCGAGGCCGCTGCCGTCGAGCAGGCCGTGTCGCGGGCCGTCACGGGCGGTGCGCGCACGGCCGACGTCGCGCTGCCCGGGGTGCCGCCGCTGGGCACGGCGGCCATGTGCGACGCGGTGCTGGCGGCGCTGGCCGCGGGCTGACCCGGCCCGACCGCCGGCCCGACCGCCAGGGCCGGGGTGAGGTCAGCTGCCGGCCTTGTGGCAGGCCCTGACCAGCCCTGCGGCCAGGTCCTCGCGCAGGTCCTCCACTTCCTCGATGCCGATCGACAGGCGCAGCAGGCCATCGACGAGCCCGGCTGCGGCGCGCGCGGTCGGGTCCATGGCGGCGTGGGTCATGGTGGCCGGATGCGCCACGAGGCTCTCGACGCCGCCCAGCGATTCCGCGAGCGAGAACAGGCGCAGTCCCTCGACGAAGGCCCGGACGGCTTCCGTCCCGCCCTCGAGTTCGAGCGTGACCATCGCGCCGAATCCGCGCTGCTGCCTGACCGCCACCTCGTGGCCCGGGTGCGTGACCAGGCCCGGGTAATAGACCCGGCGGACGCCCTGCTGCGTGGCGAGCCAGCGCGCGATCGCGCCGGCATTGCGCTCGTGGATCGCCATCCTCGCGTGCAGCGTGCGCAGCCCGCGCAGCGTCAGGAACGCGTCGAATGGCGCGCCGGTGAGGCCGAGCGCATTCGCCCACCAGGCGAGCTGTTCGTGGTCGGCCGCGTCGCGGGCCACGACGGCACCCCCGACCACGTCGCTGTGGCCGTTCAGGTACTTGGTGGTCGAGTGCACGACCATGTCGGCACCGAGGTGCAGCGGCTGCTGCAGCGCGGGCGACAGGAAGGTGTTGTCGACCACGACCCTGGCGCCGACGGCACGGGCCCGTGCCGCGACGGCCGCCACGTCGGTGATGCGCAGCAGCGGGTTGCTCGGCGTCTCGATCCAGACCATCTGCGCGGGCCGTGACAGCGCCGCCTCGAGCGCCGCCGGCGAGCCGAAATCGACGAACTCGACGTCGAGTTCGCCGCGGCGCTTCCAGGCGCTGAACAGCCGGAACGTGCCGCCATAGCAGTCGTGCGGTGCGACGATCCGCGAGCCTGCCGGCAGCAGGTGCCCGACCAGCGTGATCGCGCCCATTCCCGAACCGGTGATCGTCGCGCCGGCGCCGTCCTCCAGGTCGCGGATCGCCTCGGCGAGCAGGTCGCGCGTCGGATTCCCCGAGCGCGAGTAGTCGTACCTGCGCTTGTCGCCGAAGCCGCGGAACGCGAACGTCGAGGTCAGGTGGATCGGCGGGACGACCGCGCCCGTGACCTCGTCGGTCTCGAGGCCGGAGCGCACCGCGCGCGTGCGCGGATCGAGTGGTCGCGTCATGGCTGCGCCCCGCTGAGGCGCACGAAGATCGGCTTGAGCAATTCACCCTCCTTCAGGAACGCGTCGTGTCCGTAGACCGACGAAATCTCGTGCAGCTTGGCGTGCGGGAGGCGCGCGGCCATCGCGCGCATGTCGGCCACCGGCACCAGCTGGTCCTCGCGCACCGCGACGGCGGTGACCGGGACGAAGACCCTGCCAGCCTCGACGCGGTGCAGGTCGATCGACTCCGACAGGCACAGGAACGCGTCCGGCTGATAGCGCTTCGCGTAGTCCTCGCCGCGGGCCATCAGGTAGTCCTCGACCGGGAACACGAACCCCGCCGGGGTCGGCCGCGGGCTGCCGGAAAACCGCGCCGCGAATTCCTCCGGGCTGCGGTAGGTCGACATCGCCAGCGCGCGCGCGAGCTTGAGCCCCTCGGCCGGGCACCCGCAGTCGATCGCGAGGCGCACCGTGCGCCGCTGGACGCTGCGCCACGCCGTGGACATGGGGTGGGTGCGGTCGGCCGCGCTGACCACCACCAGGTGCGCCACGCGTTCCGGCCAGCGCTCGGCGAAGGCCAGCGCGACCATGCCGCCGTACGAGGCGCCGACGATCGCACGCAACGACTTGATGCCGAGGTGGTTCAGCAGGCGCAGCAGCAGCTCGGCCTGGTCGTACGTCGACACGCTGGGGAAGGCCTGGCCGTCCCGCGGTCCCGTGGTTTCGCCGCTGCCGCCGAGGTAGTCGAACGACAGGATCCGCAGCTGCTCGACCGGCAGCGCGAGCCCGGGGCCGGCGATCTCGCTCCACCAGCCGCTTGCGGCATCCTCGATCGAATACACGCGACGGTGCGCCGAAATGCCGCCCAGGGCCACGACCACTGGCGCATGGGCCGCCGTGGTGCAGCGTCACCTGTCCGGGAATCTCCAGCACGCCCTCGCGGGCGGGCAGGCTGCTGCCGGCCGGCGGGTCGCCGGTGGCCGGCAGCATCGGTGCAGATTGGGGGGTCTGTGAGGTCTCGGCCATGCTCGTCGTGTCCTGCCACGGTCTGCGCTGCGCAAAACCATCGGAACTCCCGGCGAGCCCCGCCCGTGGCGGGTGTCCACGCCCTACGCCTTGCGGGCGCCGCGCGGACCGCTCATCTCGCGGTGACCCCACGAGGGGGCCACAGCCGCAGGAGTTGGCACCTTCCCGAAATGGTTGGTTTCGGCGGTTGCCCCGGCGTCAAAGGGCCTTTCCCTCAGCCGGTCTCGATGAGTGGCGCGGAGTCTACGAATCGTCGGGCCCGCGCGTCAACGCGCCCCGTCGCGGCATTGACGGCATCCGGTCCATCGTGTTAGCGTATTAACGCGTTATTACGCTGGAACGGCATGAAACCTCCCCGCTCTCCCGACCGTGTCGCCGGTGCGCGCGAACCCGAACGCGACCTCTACGAGGCCGTGCTCACGCTGCGCACGCCCGACGAGGCGCGCGCCTTCTTCCGGGATCTGTGCACGCCGGGCGAGATCGAAGCGATGGCCGATCGCTGGGCCGTCGTCGAATGCCTCGAGCGCGGGCTGCCGTATCGCGAAATCCATCGCCTGACCGGGGTCAGCGTCACGACCATCGGACGCGTCGCCCGCTACCTCGGTGGCGGCCACGGCGGCTATGCGCTCGCGGCCGCCCGGCTCGGCCGCGCCGCGCAGGCCCGCTGATCCCGCCGTTCCGTCGCTTCCCGTTTCCCCCGCCCAGGACGCTGCCGCCCATGCAACCCGACGCCCGCCTCAAGCTCGCCGTACAGAAATCCGGTCGCCTGACCGACCACTCGGTCGACCTGCTGGTGCGCTGCGGTCTCAAGGTCTCGCGGGGCAAGGACCAGCTCTTCGGCCACGGCGAGAACATGCCGCTCGACCTGCTGTTCGTGCGCGACGACGACATTCCCGATCTCGTCGAGGAGGACGTCTGCGACCTCGGCCTGGTGGGCCTCAACGTCATCGAGGAAAAGCGCCTGGAACTCGCCGCAAGGGGTCAGCCGGCGCGCTTTTCCGTGCTCCGCGCGCTCGATTTCGGTCGCTGCCGACTGAGCCTCGCCGCGCCGGAAGGTTCGCCGATCGATTGCCCGGCGGCGCTCGAGGGCCGGCGCATCGCCACCACCTACCCGTACATCCTCGGGCGCTGGCTCGAGGAGCGCGGCATCGGCGCCGAGATCGTCACGCTGTCGGGATCGGTCGAGATCGCGCCGCGGCTCGGCCGCGCGGATGCGATCTGCGACCTCGTCTCGACCGGCTCCACGCTGCTGGCGAACCGCCTGCGCGAGATCGAGACCGTCCTGGAGAGTCACGCGGTGCTGATCCGCACGCCGGTGCCGCTCGCGCCGGCCAAGGACGAATGGGTGCAACGCCTGTTGATGCGCATCGACGGCGTGCAGCAGGTGCGCGAGAGCAAGTACATCATGCTGCACGCGCCCCGCGCGGCGCTGCCGCAGATCCGCAGCCTGCTGCCGGGCAGCGAGTCGCCGACGATCATTCCGCTGGAGGGCCACCCGGACCGCGTCGCGGTGCACGCGGTCTGCCGCGAGAACGTCTTCTGGGAAACCCTCGAGAGCCTGAAGAAGGCGGGTGCCAGCGCGCTGCTCGTGCTGCCGGTGGAGAAGATGCTCGCATGACCCTGCAGATCCTGGAGTGGGCCGCGCTCGACGCGGCCGGCCGCGCACGGGCGCTGGCACGCCCGGCAGCCGCCGAGCGGGAGGACGTCGCGCGGGCGGTCCGCGAGATCGTCGCGGCCGTCCGGGCGCGCGGCGACGCCGCGCTGCGGGAGTTCGCGCAGCGCTTCGACGGCGGCGCGCCGGCGTCGCTGCGCGTCGCCACGGCCGAGGTCGACGCGGCCCTCGAGCGCGTCGGCCCGCCGGCCGTCGCCGCCATGCAGCGGGCGGCAGCCAACGTGCGGCGTTTCCACGAGGCGCAGCGGCTCGCCCCGCTGTCGATCGAGACCTCGCCGGGCGTGCGCTGCGAGCGCATCGTGCGGCCGATCGGCGCGGTCGGTCTCTACGTGCCGGCGGGCAGCGCGCCGTTGCCCTCGGCGCTGATCATGACCGCCGTGCCGGCCGCCATCGCCGGCTGCGCGCGCCGCGTGCTCTGCACGCCGCCGGGGCGCGACGGGCGCATCGATCCGGCAATCCTCGCTGCGGCCCGCGTCTGCGGCGTCGACGAGATCTACGCGGTGGGCGGCGCGCAGGCGATCGCCGCCCTCGCCTACGGCACCGAGTCGATACCCCGCGTCGACAAGATCTTCGGCCCGGGCTCGGCCTGGGTCACCGCCGCCAAGCAGCTCGTCGCGGCTGATCCGGGTGGCGCTGCCCTCGACCTGCCCGCCGGGCCGTCCGAGGTGCTGGTCATCGCCGACGACACGGCGCGTGCCGACTTCGTCGCCGCCGACCTGCTGGCCCAGGCCGAGCACGATCCGCTGTCGCAGGCGATCCTGCTGACGCCGTCGCGCGCGCTGGCGGCCCGGGTGGCCGACGAGGTCGTGGCGCAGGCCGCGCGGCTGTCGCGCACGCAGATCCTCGCCGCCTCGGTGGCGCAGAGCCGCGCGATCGTGGTCGCCGACCTCGCCGAGGCGGTGGCCGTGTCCAACGCGTACGCGCCCGAGCACCTGATCCTCGAAGTCGCCGGCGCACGCGAGTGGCTCGAGTCGGTGACCAGCGCGGGGTCCGTCTTCCTCGGCCACTGGACGCCCGAGCCGATGGGCGACTACTGCTCCGGCACCAACCACGTGCTGCCGACCTACGGCTATGCGCGCGCGTACAGCGGGCTCTCGCTGCTGGACTTCGTCCGGCGGATCACCGTACAGGAGATCAGTCCGGCGGGACTGCGCGACCTCGGGCCGACCGCCGAGGCGCTCGCCGCGCTGGAGGGACTCGATGCGCACGCCGCCGCCGTCCGGCTGCGGCTCGACGCCATGCCACCGGAGGTTGCAAAGTGAACGACCCGCTGCGGCTGGCGCGCCCGGAGATCCTGGCGCTGAAGGCCTACGAGCATGCCGCCTGGGATCCTTCCCTGGAGCGCCTGCACGCCAACGAGGCGCCCTGGGCGCCGCTGTCCGAGGCGGACCCTGCCGGTCTCAACCGTTACCCGGAGCCGCAACCGCGGCGGCTGGTCGAGCGCATCGCCTCCCTTTACGGCGTGTCGCCGGATCGCGTGCTGCTCGGCCGCGGCAGCGACGAGGCAATCGACCTGCTGATGCGCGGCTTCTGCGCCGCCGGGCGCGACTCGGTGGTCGTCTGCCCGCCCACCTTCGGCATGTACGCGGTGGCGGCGCGCATCCAGGGTGCCGCGGTCGTCGAGGTGCCGCTGCTGCGCGAGCGCGGCTACGCCCTGGACGTCGCTGGCGTCGTCGCGGCCCTCGACGCGGGCGCCAGGCTGGTGTTCCTGTGCACGCCGAACAACCCGACCGGCAACCTGCTCGGCGACGACGCGGTCGCCTCGGTGCTCGATGCGGCCGCAGGCCGTGCGCTCGTGGTCGTCGACGAGGCCTACATGGAATTCGCGGGTCGCGAGGGCTACGCCGACTGGATCGACCGGCACCCGCACCTGGTCGTGCTGCGCACCCTGTCGAAGGCGCACGGGCTGGCCGGCGCCCGCCTCGGCACGCTGATCGCGATTCCGCCGGTCGTCGCCCTGCTGCGCAAGGTGATCCCGCCGTACGCGCTCGCCCAGCCGGCGGTCGACGCGGTCATGCGAGCCCTCGAGCCTGGCGTGCTGGCGGTCACGCGCGAGCGGCTCGTGGGCGTGGTGGCCGAGCGCGAGCGGCTTGCTGCGGCGCTGCCCGGCGCCCGCGGCGTCCGGCGCGTGTGGCCGGGCGCCGGCAACTTCCTGCTGGTCGAGTTCGACGACGCGGCCGCCGCGCTCGCCGCCATCGCCGGCGTCGGGCTGCTGGTGCGCGACTTCCGCGGCAAGGCAGGCCTCGGCGACGCGCTGCGCGTCACCGTCGGCACGCCGGAACAGAACGATCGTCTGCTGAGGAGCCTTGGGGCATGAAGGTCCTGTTGATCGACCGCGACGGCACGCTGGTGGAGGAGCCCCACGACGAGCAGGTGGATTCCCTCGACAAGATCCGCTTCCTGCCGGGCGTCTTCGCCGCCGTCGCACGGCTGCGCGACGCCGGCTTCCGCCTGGCCATGGTGACCAACCAGGACGGCCTGGGCACCGCGAGCTTCCCGACGGCCTCTTTCGAGGTGCCGCACCGGTTCATCCTCGACGCCTTCAGCAGCCAGGGCATCGAGTTCGATGCGGTGTTCGTCTGCCCGCATCGGCCGTCGGACGGTTGCGACTGCCGCAAGCCGAAGACGCTGCTGGTCGACGACTGGCTGCGCACGCGCGGCGTCGACCTCGCGACCAGCGCGGTGATCGGCGACCGCGACACCGACCTCGCGTTCGCACGCAACCTCGGCATGCGCGGCCTGCGGGTCCGGCGCCACGGCGACGCGGCCGAGACCTGGCCGGCGATCGCCGCGGAACTGCTGGCGCGCCGCGCCGAAGTCCGCCGGGTGACGCGCGAGACGGAGATCCTCGTGCGCGTCGACCTCGACGCCAGCGGGCCCGTGCGCGCGTCGACCGGCATCGGCTTCCTCGACCACATGATCGAGCAGCTGGGCAAGCACGGTGGCTTCGCGCTGGAACTCGACTGCCGCGGCGACCTGCAGGTCGACGAGCACCACACGGTCGAGGACTGCGCGCTCGCGCTCGGCGAGGCACTGCGCCGTGCGCTGGGCGACAAGCGCGGCATCGCGCGCTACGGCTTCCTGCTGCCGATGGACGAGGCCCGTGCGCAGGTCGCGATCGACCTGTCCGGTCGCGCCTACGCGGTGTTCGAAGGCCGCTTCGGCCGCGAGCAGGTGGGCACGCTGCCGACCGAGCTCGTGCCGCATTTCTTCCGGTCGCTGGCCGACGCGCTCGGTGCGGCGCTGCACGTCGCGGTGACCGGCGAAAACACGCACCACATGATCGAGGCCTGCTTCAAGGGCGTCGGCCGCGCGCTGCGCCAGGCGCTGCGCCGCGAGAGCGACGACCTGCCGACGACCAAGGGCCTGCTGTGAGCGAGGCGGTCGACGTCGTCATCATCGACTCCGGCGGCGCGAACCTCGCGTCGCTGGCGTTCGCGCTCGAGCGGCTCGGTGCGCGGGCGGCCGTCAGCGCCGACCCCGCGGTGATCGCCGCGGCGCCGCGCCTGCTGCTGCCGGGCGTCGGCTCGGCCGGTGACGCGATGCGGCGCCTGCGCGTCGCCGGTCTCGACCAGGCGATCCGCAGCCTCGCCCAGCCCCTGCTCGGCATCTGCCTGGGCATGCAGCTGCTGTTCGAGCACTCGGAGGAAGGTGACACGACCTGCCTCGGTCTGCTGCCCGGCCGGGTTCGCGCGCTGGTCCCCGCGCCCGGGCTGGCCGTGCCGCACATGGGGTGGAACACGCTCGAGGCGCTGCGCTCCGACCCCCTGCTGGAGGGCGTGGCGGAGGGCGAGTATTTCTATTTCGTCCACGGCTACGCCGTTACGCCGTCGGATACGACGCTGGCGGTCACCGACTACGGCGGCCCCAGGGTCGCCGTGGCGCGTCACGGCAATTTCCGCGGCGTGCAGTTCCATCCGGAGCGTTCGGGGCCCGCGGGCGCCCGGCTGCTGGCCAATTTCCTCAGGATCGCCCGTTGAGGCGGAGGCGTCGCCAATGTTGCTGATTCCCTCGATCGATCTGCGCGGCGGCCACTGCGTCCGGCTGCTGAAGGGCGACTTCGCCGCCGAGACGCGCTACGACCTGGAGCCGCACGAGCTGCTCGTGCGGTATCGGGCCCTCGGCGCGAACTGGCTGCACGTGGTCGACCTCGACGG
>JBIIDW010000555.1:0-2500 GCA_044238215.1 Steroidobacteraceae bacterium | reverse complement strand
GGCAGGCGGCGAGCGTCACATGACCGCTACGCCACCCGTAGCTCGCCATCGCGAGCGTTGGCGGCCACCTGTGCGGCAATCCAGCCGTAGGTCCGGCGCAGCCCCTCTTCCAGCGGCATCGACGGTGCCCAGCCCAGCCGCGCGGCGATCAGCGCGTTGTCGGAGCACCGGCCGCGCACCCCCGTCGGGCCGGGCACGTGGCGGATCGACAGCGTCTTGCCGGCGATCGCCATGATCATCCGCGCAAACTGGTTCAGGCTCACCATCTCCTCTGAGCCGATGTTCACGGGCCCCGGGAAGCCGGACCGCGTCAGCCGCAGCACGCCCTCGAGGCACTCGTCGACGTAGAGGTAGGAGCGGGTCTGGGCGCCGTCTCCCCAGATCTCGACCTCGCCGCCCGGCGGCGCCATCGCGACCTTGCGGCACAGCGCGGCCGGCGACTTCTCGCGACCGTCATTCCACGAGCCCTCGGGACCGAACACGTTGTGGAACCGGCCGATGCGCACCGTGAGCCCGCGGTTGCGCGCGTAGGCCGCATACATGCGCTCGCTGAACAGCTTCTCCCACCCGTATTCGCTGTCGGGCGCCGCCGGATAGGCCGTGTGCTCCGCGCAGACCGGATGCGCCGGATCGAGCTGGTTGTGCTCCGGGTAAATGCAGGCCGACGAGGAATAGAAGATGCGCCCGATGCGCCGCGGGTCGCTGAGGTGCAGCACGTTGAGGTTGATCTGCGCCGAGTTGTGCATCACGTCGGCGTCGTGCTCGCCCGTGAACAGGTAGCCCGCGCCGCCCATGTCGGCGGCCAGCTGGTAGACCTCCTCGAATCCGCCCGCCAGCGCCGCGCGACACGTCGCCAGGTCGCGCAGGTCGCCGACGATGAATTCGTCGGCCGCCGAGGGCGAATAGCGCGGCCGCTTGAGGTCCACCGCACGCACCCAGAAGCCCTCGCGCCGCAGCCGCCGCACGAGATGGCTGCCGATGAATCCGCCGCCGCCCAGTACCAGTGCCCTGTTCATCGCGCGCCCCCTGTGGGTTGTCGGCACAGGTTAGGACGCCTCGCGCCGCGCGCGGCTTGATGCGGTTCGACGAATCGCCGGACGACGCCGGCGTTAAGTCACGGAGGCGGCGGGCGCCCGGGGTTCGCGGCCGGCGCCGCCCCGAGCAGCTCGCGCACCGCGTCCATGATCTCGGGCAGGCCGGGGACCAGCGCCCGCTGCAGAACCGGCGCGGCCGGCATGCGTACGTCAGGCGTGGCCACGCGCCGCAACCGCAGGGGCGCCGTCCCGCCGTGCCGCTCGTGCAGTTCGTGCAGGCGCGCGACGAGCTCGGCGCCGAAGCCGCCGGTGCGCACGGCCTCGTGCACGATGACGACGCGCCCGCCGGCGCGTCTGGCCGCCTCCACCAGCGCACGCTCGTCGAGCGGCGCGAGCCAGCGCAGGTCGAGCACGCCGACCTCCAACCCCTCGGCCTGCAGCGACTCAGCTGCCTCGAGACAGCGCCCCACCATGGCTCCCCAGCTGACGAGCAGCGCGTCGGCACCCTCCCGTCGCTGCCTGGCGCGGCCGACCGGCTCCGGCCCGTCGGTGACCTCGACGACGCCGCGGGTCTGATAAAGGCCACGAGCCTCGATGACGATGCACGGGTCGGGGTCCGCCGCAGCCGCGCGCAGCAGCGCATACGCGTCGCCGGCACAGGAGGGAATGGCGACCTTGAGACCGGGCACGTGCGTGAGCAGCGCCTCGATCGACTGCGAGTGCTGCGCGCACGACCCGGGCGTGACGCCCTGCTGGGTGCGCACGACCATCGGCACCGAGGCGCGACCCCCGGTTACGTAGCGGACGTTCGCGGCCTGGTTGAACAGCTGGTCGATGGCCACGAAGATGAAGTCGGCCCACATGATTTCCGCGATGGGCCGCTGCCCGCAAAGCGCCGCGCCGACCGCGGTGCCGAGGATCGCATTCTCGGCGATCGGCATGTCGAACACGCGGGCTGCGCCGAAATCCCGCTGCAGGTAGCGCGTCGCCTGGAAGATGCCACCGGACTTGCCGACGTCCTCGCCGAATACCAGCGTGCGCGCGTCCTGCTCGAGTTCGGTGCGCAGCGCGAGGTTGACCGCCTCGATGAATTTCAGCTCGCGGGTCTCGAGCACGCGCGGCAGCGCAACCGGATCCGTGGCGACGGTCGCTGAAGCGACCACGTGCTCGCGGGCCGACCCGGGATCCGGGTCCGCATCGCGTTCCACGGCAGCGGCCAACTGCTCGGCGGCCTGGCCCTGTGCGGCGATGATCGACTCGGCGCCCTGCGCCGACTCCGCGCCGGCGTCTGCCAGTCTCGCCGCCAACAACCGCAGCGGATCGCGCGCCGCCGCCGCGGCGCGATCCGCCGCGGGCCGGTAGTGCTCGATGTCGCGATTGTAGTGCCCCCAAAGACGCGGCACGCGGAACTCCAGCACGGTCGGCCCGCGGCCCTGCCGCGCCCGCTCGGCCGCCGCCGCGACCGC
>JBIIDW010000045.1:0-9134 GCA_044238215.1 Steroidobacteraceae bacterium | reverse complement strand
CTACCGCTTCGATCCTGGCCACGAGGACGACGGTGTCTCGGCGCTGGTGCCGCTGCACGTGCTGAACCAGCTGTCCGTGGAGCCGTTCGAGTGGCTGGTGCCCGGGCTGCTCGACGACAAGCTCACAGCGCTGGTGCGCGCGCTGCCGAAGGCGCTGCGCGTGCGCTTCGTGCCGGTGCCCGAGGCGGTGGCGCGCGTGCGTCAGCGCCTCGAGCCGGGCCAGGGCTCGCTGGCGGCGCAGCTCGCGGCGGCACTGTCGGCCGACGGCGGCGTGGCCGTCCCACGCGACGCGTTCCGCGAGGACGTGCTGCCGCCGCACCTGCGGATGAACTTCCTGCTGCTCGACGACGCCGGCGAGGTGATCGCGCGCTCGCGCAGCCTCGCCGCGCTGCAGGCGGCGCACGGCGGGGCCTCGCAGCGTCACTACGCCACGCAGTCGCGGCTGGCCACGGGCGCCCGCCGCTGGGAGTTCGGCGAGCTGGCGGAGCAGGTCGAGGTCGCGCGCGGCGGCCTGCGGCAGCTCGGCTATCCGGCGCTCGTCGACGAGGGCGACAGCGTCGGGCTGCGGGTGTTCGCCACGCCGCAGGAGGCGCAGGCCAGCCACCGCCGCGGCTGCGCCCGGCTGATCCGGCTGGTGCTCTCGCGCGAACTCAAATCGATGCGCCGCGACCTGCCGGTCAACGTGCAGGCCGAGCTCGCTTTCCGCGGCGTGGCGCCGGGCCGCGACCTGCGCGACGACCTGCTCGACCGGATCGTCACGACCGTGTTCCTCGACGGCCGCGAGCTGCCGCGCACGGCCGCAGCGTTCGACGCCCGCGTCGAGGCTGGCCGCCCGGGCATCGGCCTGCCGGCACAGGAGATCGGGCGCTGCGTGCAGGCTGCACTCGAGCGCCTCGGCCGGATCCAGTCGGCGCTGGCCGGGTCGCCGCGATCGGGGGTGCCGGAGGCGACGGCGGCCGATCTGCGCCTGCAGCTGCAGTGGCTGGTGCCGGCGGAGTTCCTGGTCGACACGCCGTGGGAGCGGCTGCAGGACCTGCCGCGCTACCTGCAGGCCATCGAGCAGCGGCTCGAGAAGGCCGGGCGCGATCCAAGGCGCGACGCCCAGCTGGCTGCCCAGGTGGCACCGCTGGAGGCGCGCTACCGGGCGCGGCTCGAGGCGGAGCGCGGCCGCTGGCGGCCGGCCGAGGACCCCTACCGCTGGCTGCTCGAGGAGTTCCGGGTGTCGCTGTTCGCCCAGCAGCTGCGCACGCGCGTGCCGGTGTCGGCGCGCCGGCTGGAGGACGCCTGGGCCGAACGCCAGCGCGCCGTGAACTAGGGCGCGCCACGGCCTAGACTCGGAGCCCATGAGCACCGACCCGATCCGCGAACTCACCGAGGCCCAGCGCGCGTTCGCGAAGGCGCGCGACTGGGAGCAGTTCCACACGCCGCGCAATCTCGCCGCGGCGATGAGCGTCGAGGCCGCGGAGGTGCTGGAGCACTTCCAGTGGCTGACCGACGCCCAGTCCGCGCAGCTCGACCCCGCCCGCCGGGAGGCGGTCGGGCACGAACTGGCCGACGTGCTGCTCTACCTGCTGCGGCTGTCCGACGTGCTCGGCATCGACCTGGCGGCGGCGGCCCGCGCGAAGCTGGCCCTGAACGCCGCCCGGTATCCGGCCGACAAGGTGCGCGGATCGTCTCGCAAGTACGACGAATATTAAATCCGGATCGATTTTGTATCTTAAGTAAAACAAAAAGCCGCAGGCTGGGCCGTCGGTACCGGATACAAACGCGAATCATTGTCATTAGCGATTGCATGCACTAGGCTTCAGCCATGGGCCTGCCGTCGTTCCCCGCCACCTCGCTGCTCCTCGTCGTCGCGTCCGCGACCGCGACCGCAACGGTGGCGGCCGCAGTTCCGCCGGGCGCCGACGACGGGCTCGAGGTGGTCACGATCATCGCGCGCCCGGCCGATCCGCTCGCCGTTCCCGGCTCCAGCTTCGTGCTGACCGAGGCCGACCTGAAGAAGATCGCCCACACCGACATCCACCGGATGCTGCAGGCGGTGCCGGGCGTCTACGTGAAGGACGAGGAGGGCCTGGGCCTGTTCCCCAACGTGGGTATCCGCGGCGCCAGCTCCGCGCGCAGCGCCAAGATCACCATCCTCGAGGACGGCCTGCCGGCCGCCATGGCGCCCTATGCCGCGCCGGCGTCCTACGTGTTCCCGACTGCGGCGCGGATGAGCGGCATCGAGGTGCTCAAGGGCCCGGGCACGCTGCGGCACGGGCCGTTCACGGTGGGCGGCACGATCAACCTGATCTCCACCCGGATCCCGGAGCAGTTCGGCGGTCGCCTCGACGTGGAGACCGGCAGCTTCGGCAGCCGGCAGCTGCACGCGACGGTCGGCGGCAGCTCGGGCCAGTGGGGCGCGCTGCTCGAGGTCTACGCGAAGCGGTCCGAGGGCTTTGCGCGGATCGACCGCTCCGGTCGCGACACCGGCCACGAGCTGTTCGAGCAGGTCGGCAAGATCCGCTGGCAGGGCGCCGCCGATGCGGCCATCGAACAGAGCCTCGAGCTGAAGCTCGTCAACGCCGACGAATCCGCCAACCAGTCCTACATCGGCCTGACGGACCTCGACTTCCGGCGCGATCCGAACCGGCGCTATGGGCTCACCGAGCTCGATCACATCGACCGCAGCCGCCGCGGCGCGTCGCTGCGCCACGTGCTGGCGTTTCCGACCGGCTGGCGCCTCGCCACCAGCGCCTACGACTTCCGCAGCACGCGCGACTTCGCGCGACTGATGCAGATCGGCGGCCAGGACATCGCCGCCTTCGTCAACGCGGCCAACTCCAGCCCCGCGCGTCAGGCGATCCTCGACGGCGCCGACGCCACCGACATCCGTCACCAGTACAACGACCGCGCGTTCGCGGTCCGCGGCATCTCCACGGAGCTCGACGGCGTGCTCCGCACCGGCAGCGTGGACCACGAACTGGTGTTCGGGCTGCGTCTGCACGAGGACCACGAGGACCGCCTCCAGCCGCTCGACGTCTACGACCAGTCCGGCGGCCGGCTCGTGCTGCGGCAGCGCCTCGGCCCGAACGCCGCCAACAACCGGCTCGGCGAGGCCCGCGCGCTGTCGGCCTGGTTTGCCGATCACTTCGTCCTCGGCGCGCTGCGCTTCACCGCCACGCTCCGCTACGAGGACATCGAGACCCGCGAGCAGCAGTACCTGGACGTGGCCCGGACGCAGCGCGCTGCCGCGGTTGCCAACTCGCTCGACAACCTCTCGGCCGGGCTCGGCGTGACCGCGCCGCTCACCGCCCGCCTGTCGCTGCTCGCCGGCATCCACCAGGGTTTCGCCCCCCCGGGTTCCGGCGCCACGGCCGGGCAGTCGGGCGAGGAAAGCCTGAACTCTGAGCTGGGCCTGCGCTTTCGCGACGGCGCGTCGTCCATCGACGTCGTCGGCTTCGTCAGCGACTACCGCAACGCGCTGCAGAACTGCACGCTCGCCAATCCCTGCGCTGGCGGCGTGATCGACGGCACCCTGCAGACCGGCGCGGCGCGGGTCCATGGTGTCGAACTCGCGGCCGCCACCACGCTGTTCGAGGCGCGGGGTACGCGGGTGCCCGTGCGCCTGTCGTGGACCTGGTCCGAGGGCGAGGTGACGCGCGACTCCGACACGCGCAACGTGCTGAGGGGCGACAACCTGCCCTACCTGCCGCGCCACATCGGCTCGGCAATGGTCGGGCTCGAGCGCGGCCGCGCCGCGCTGAACCTCGAGGCCAGCTACGTCGGCGCACAGTGCGTCGACTCGCTCTGCAGGCGCAGCGACCTCGACCACACCTACCGGCGCAGCGAGTCGTACTGGCTGGTCGATCTCGCCGGCACCTGGCAGATCGGCGAATCGGCACAGGTCTACGCGCGCGTCGAGAACCTCCTCGACACGCAGCACATGGTGTCGCGCGGCGCTGCCGGCGCGCGCACGAACATGCCGCGCTATGCCGGCATCGGCGTGCGACTCGACTTCTGAGCGCGATTGCCGGGTATCGAAGCGCAGCATCTTCGCCAGTTCCGCGCGAATCCGCGAATAAACGACGCCAAAGCGCTCCGCGCGCTGTGCAGTACTCCGTTGCTGGCATAGCATGGGTCCATGCGGGTTCGCTGGTGCAGGCGGATGTCACGGGGGTTGTCGCGGCTGTCGCGGGCGATCCCGGTCCTGGTGTTCGGTGCCCTGCTGGCCGCCTGCGGCGGCGGTTCCGGCGGTGATGCGCCGAACCAGCCGCCCGTGGCCGATGCCGGGGCCGCGCAGAGCGCCGCCACGGGCGCCAGCGTCGCGCTGAGCGGAGCGGCGAGCCGCGATCCCGAGGGCGCCCCGCTGTCGTACAGCTGGTCGTTCGCGGCACGGCCCGCGGGCAGCGCCGCGGCGCTCGCCAATCCGACCTCCGTGTCGCCATCGTTCACGCCCGACCTGCCCGGCGACTACGTGCTGAACCTGATCGTCAGCGACGGCCGGCTTTCCAGCCCACCCGCCAGCGTGACGGTGACCGCGCGGCTGCCCTACGACCCGGCGGTCGACGCGCAGAACGCTGCAGCAGCGCGGCTGTCCGCGCTGGTCGAGTTCGGTCCCAACACGCAGCGCCTCGACTGGTTCGACAGCTTTCCCGCGGGCACTTCCTACCGCGTGCAGTCGCAGGCGGCCGACGGCAGCTGGAGCACGCTGGAGAGCCTCGCCGGCGTGGGCGGCGGCGGCGGCGCCATGCGCTGGCAACGCGGCCTGACGACCACCACGACCTATCGCGTGCTCGCGGTCCTGCCCGGCCGCGACGTCGTGCTGCGCACGCCGCTGGGCCAGCAGTCCGTCACGGCCTTCGTGCCGTCGCCCACGCCGGAGATCCGCCTCGACAAGCCCGAGCCGGTGTCCGGCACCGTGCAGCTGTCGCTGCAGCCGGCGGCGTCCTTTTCCTCGGTCACGTGGTACGCGGACCTGCGGCTGCTCGGCACCGGGGCTGACGCGCCGGGCAAGGCCTACGCGTGGAACACGGCCGGCGAGACCAACGGCTCGCACCTGGTGCTGGCGCGGATCGTGGCTGCCGGAGACTCCTACATCGAGCTGCGCCGGACGGTGGTCGTCGCCAACTCCGAGCTCGCCCTCGACGTCACCGTCTCGGGCACCACCGGCACGATCAACGTCGATGCGCGCGCCACCTCGCCCCGCGGCATCGTCCGCGTCGAGGCGAGTTTCGACGGCACCCCGCTGCCCTCGCTCACGGCGCCGAATGCGTGCTCCATCTTCTGCGTGGGCGTCAACGACCTGTTCCGCTTCGTCGTCGATTCGCGCACCGCCGGCTCCGGCAGTCACACCATGGTGATCACGGCCATCGACTCGGCCGGCAACCGCGCGCAGCGCAGCGTGCCCGTGCCGGTCAGCAACCCGCCCGTGCTCACGGTCGACGCGCCGGCCGACGGCACCTTCGCCTTCGGCACGCTGGCCGTCGCCGGCAGCGCGCGCAGCGACCGCCCGGGCGCGGTCACGGTGACCGCGGCCCTCGGCGACGTGCAGTTCCTGCAGTCCACCGCCTCGCCCTTCAGCGGCAGCTTCAGCCTCTCGGGCGTCACGCCGGGCGCGTACACGCTGACCGTGCGCGCCACCGACGCCGGCGGGCTCGTCACCGTGGAGCGGCGGACGATCACCGTGGCCTCGAGCGCTGCGACGGCCTACACGCCGTTGCTGGCGCTGGGGCCGAACGGCCAGCTGCTGGCCGCCGACGGCGACCGCGTCGTTTACCGCGGCCGCGACGGGACCGTCCGCCTGCGCAACGCGGCGACCGGCACCGAGGCGGTGCTCGCCAACGCGGGGGTACTCGCCAATACCGCGAACTGGCAGATCGACGGCGGCCGGGTGTACGTCTCCGGCCGCGGGGCCGACTGCGTCCTCGTCTGCGTGTTCCAGTGGAGCGCCGACGGCGCGATGCGCAACCTGTCGAATGCCAACCCGCACTCGGCGACCGACCAGGTCAGCGGCGGCCGCACCCTCGACGAGTGGCCCGTGGCGCGCGGCGGCTACGTGATCTGGAGCAACATCGCGGCGCCGGGCTCCAGCCGGTTCACGCTGTTCGATCCGGCGGCCAACACGTTCACGCGCATCCCGCAGCCGCCGGGCACCACGACGCTGGCCAACTGGCGGTACGACTTCGCGATCGTCGGTGGCGTCCTCCGCTTCTTCTTCTACGCCCAGACCGGTGGCGAAGGCACCAGCGCCACCTTCGAGATCTTCGCCTGGCGCTCCGATACCCAGGCCACCGAACGTCTGACCTTCGACGCGCAGCGCAGCCTCTATCCGCAGACCGACGGCGTGCGCGTCGCCTGGTCGCGCACGCCGCCGGGCGGCACGCCCGACGGCTTCGAGGCGCTGGTGGTGCGCTCGATCACCCCCGGCGCCGGCGCCAGCGTGGTGTCGACCGCCATGGCGCCGTTCGTGCTGCGCGACGGCGTGCTGGCCTGGCGCGAGGTGCCGAGCTCGGCGCTGCGGCTGGTCAAGGGCTACACGGCCAGCGGCGCGGTGACGACGATCTCGCAATCGGCGTCCTCGGTGCTGCATGGCACCGCGGGCGGCCAGGTGGTCTACGGCGAACTGGGCAAGGCCTGGAGCTGGAATTCATTGACCGACGCCCGCACGCTGCGCATCGACTCGGCGCCGGGCACGGTGCTGGTCACCGCCGGCCAGATCTACTTCACGATGGGCGAGCAGCAGCAGCTCTACCGCGCCGCGTTCTGAAGCCCGGGGCGGTCCGCCTCGATGGTGAATGCAGCGAGCGGGCGCGCAGGCGCTGCGGTGGTCTCGCGCACCGAGTCGAACCCGAGCATCGTCGCCTCGAGGCGCGCCGCCGACAGCTCCAGCCACAGGTAGCCGCGACGGTCGCCGTCGGCGAAGTGCACGTGGCCGGTCGCGCGTCTGTAGGCATCGACGGCCGCGCGCGGTGGCGCGTTGGAGGTGATCGACGTGGTCACGAGTTCGCTGGCGACGATCGGCGCCCTGCCATCGCCATGCTCGGCCGGTACGAGGTCGGGCTCGCCGAGGCGCTGGTCGGCTGCGATGAAGGCGTGGATGTCGCCGCCGAGAATCACCGGGCGCTGCGCGCCGCTCGCGGCGATGCTGCGCAGCAGTCGCTCGCGGGCGGCCGGGTAGCCGGCCCAGCCGTCGTTCCAGCGCAGCTCCCGCGGGCCGGGGTCCTCGTCGACCCGCGTGAACACGACGCCCTGCGCGAGCAGGTTCCAGCGCGCGCGCGAGGCACGCAGCTGCGCGTCGATCCAGTGCTCCTGCGCCGCGCCCAGAACAGTGCGTGCCGGGTCGTTCCAGATCGGGCACTCGTCGACGAACACGCGCGAGCCGCCGAGGAGCGGCGGCGCCGGGCAGGCCTGCGGCGAGCGGTACTGGCGCGTGTCGAGCACGTGCAGCGCCAGCAGGCTGCCGATGCCGCTCGTGCCGTGCAGGCGCATGCCCGCGGGCCCGGGCGCGGCCCGGCGCGGCAGCGGCAGGTGCTCGTAGTAGGCCTGATAGGCCGCCGCGCGGCGCGCGGCGAACCCGGCCTGCTCGGCTGGGACTTCGGCCTGCAGGCCGGCATAGTCCTTGTCGACCTCGTGATCGTCATGGGTGACGAT
The DNA here is from genome assembly GCA_044238215.1 of Steroidobacteraceae bacterium. Lineage (GTDB taxonomy): Bacteria > Pseudomonadota > Gammaproteobacteria > Steroidobacterales > Steroidobacteraceae > UBA964. Next base: position 1,499 of record JBIIDW010000045.1, on the reverse strand, counting down.
CCAGGGGCAGGCGGCATGGGCGGCCTGCAGTCGCAGGTCGCTGCGGTACCAGGCGTGGCGCAGGCGGTACTCCGCAAGCGTCTGGCACTCGCCGGCGTCGTGGCGCCGCACCGGTGTGTCGGCGTTGCCCCCGTAGACGTAGTCGCCGAGGTGCACCACGAGGTCGGGGTTGCGCCCGACCATGTCGGTCCAGGCGTGGTAGTGGCCCATCTCGTAGTGCTGGCAGCTCGCCACGCCGATGCGCAGGCGCAGGTCTTCGTGCCCCGCCGGCGCGGCTGTCCAGGTGCGCCCGACCGGGCTCTCGAAGTCGTCGGCGCGGAAGCGGTAGAAGTACTCGCGCCCCGCCGGCAGGCCGCGCAACTCGAGGTGCACGCTGTGGGCGAACGCGGCCTCGGCCCGCGCCCGGCCGCGGCGCCGGATGCGCGCGAAGCCCGGGTCGTCGGCGATTTCCCAGTCGACGGCGATGTCGCCTGCGAGGCCATCCGGGCCGAGGCCCGTCGGGTCCATGCCGCTACCCGGCATGAGCGGATCCGGGGCCAGTCGCGTCCACAGCACGCAGCCGTCGCGCGTCGGGTAGCCGGAGGCAACGCCCAGCGTGAACGGGTTGCGGTCGAAGCGGGCCCGCCGGGAGCGGCGCGTGGCCGCCCCGGCGAACGGCGTGGCGATCATGGAAAGCCCGCCGCCGGCGAGCGCGGCAGCGAGCAGGTCACGACGGCGGATCATCCGCGGATGATACCGGCCGCCCACGGCGGCGGCGTGTCGGTACGGTGACAGCGGCCCGCCGCGCCTCAGGCCAGGCCCGGTGTCAGCGCGTCTCCTGCTCGTCGCTCTTCTTCGCCGCGAAGGGGTAGGCCGTGCCGGTCTTGCCCTTCGGCGGGATCTTCAGCGACAGGATCATCGTGACCGCCAGCACCACCACCGTGACGCCCAGCGAGATCGCCACCGGGATCTTGTAGACGTCGATCAGCAGCATCTTGGCGCCGATGAAGACCAGCACGATCGCCAGGCCGTAGGACAGCAGGTGGAAGCGCTCGTGCATGCCGGCGAGCAGGAAGTACATGGCGCGCAGGCCGAGGATCGCGAACACGTTCGACGTCAGCACGATGAACGGGTCCATCGTGATGGCGAAGATCGCCGGGATCGAGTCGACCGCGAACACGATGTCGACGATGCCGATCAGGATGATGACCACGAACAGCGGAGTGGCCATCCGCACGCCGTTCTTCACGGTGAAGAACTTCTCGCCGTCGTAGTCGGGCGAGACCCGCATGCGGCTGCGAATGAACTTCAGCGCCGGGTTGGACTCGAGATCCGGCTCCTGGCCCGTGGCCCACCACATCTTGATGCCGGTGAACACCAGGAACGCGCCGAACACGTAGAGGATCCAGTGGAACTTGGCGATCAGCCAGGCGCCGATCAGGATCATGATGGCGCGCAGCACCAGCGCACCGAGGATGCCGATCATCAGCACGCGCTTCTGGAACTCGCCGGGCACGGCG
>JBIIDW010000044.1:0-9136 GCA_044238215.1 Steroidobacteraceae bacterium | reverse complement strand
GCGGCGGGCGTTTCGCTCGCGAGCGCCTCCTACGCGATCAACGGCACCGGCTCGCTCGGCGAGGGCACGCGCCGCCACATCCTCGAGGTCGCCGCGGGGCTCGGCTACCGGCAGAACCTCGCGGCGCGCGCCACGCGCACGGGCCGCACCGGCGCCATCGGCCTCGTGCTGCCGGACCTGACCAACCCGTTCTTCCCGACGCTTGCGCAATCGGTGATCCAGACGGCTCGGCAGCACGCGCACAGCGTATTCGTCACCGACACCGAGGGATCCGAGGAACTCGAGGTGCAGTCCGTGCGGCTGCTGGTCGAGCACGGGGTCGACGGCATCGTCTGGTTTCCGATCGGCGATCGCAACACCGTCGGACCGCTGATCGCGGACGTGCCGACCGTCGTGATCGACCGCAGCATCCCGGGTCTCGAGTCGATCCAGGCTGACTATGCCGGCGGCGGGCGGATCGCCGCCGAGCACCTGATCGCCGCGGGGCACACGTCGATCGGCGTGATCTCCGGACCCACCGACATCCTGTCGATGCGTCAACGCTGCGAGTCCGCGCTGGCGCACATCCAGCGTCACGCCCGGCTGGCCTTCCACGTCACCAATGCGTTTTCGGTGGACCTCGAGCCGAAGGTCAAGGACGCCATCCGCTCGAAGTCGGCTACGGCAGTGTTCGTGGGTGCGGACCTGATCGCTCTCGGCGTGCTGCACTACGCACGCTCGATCCGGCTCGACGTGCCGGGTCAGCTCTCGGTGATCGGCTTCGACGACATGCCTTGGGCCGCGATGAGCACGCCGCCGCTGACCACCATCGAAATGCCGATCGGCGACATGGCCGCCGAGGCCGTCGGCGCGCTGCTGCGCCGCACCGAGGCGCCGGGAGACGCGAGGCGGCGCATCGTATTCGACACCTCGCTCGTCGAGCGCGAGTCGGTGCGACGCGTCGGGCGCCCGGCGCCCCGCGCCTAGGGCAGCGCGAAGGCGACGATGTAGTCGCCGATCGGCGTGCCGACCTGCGCGTTGCCGCCGGCGGCGATCGCCACGTACTGCCGGCCGTTCACGGTGTAGGTCATCGGCACCGCCATGCCCGGCACCGGCAGGTCGCCGGCCCACAGTTCCTTGCCCGTGGCGGTGTCGATGGCGCGCAGCTTCGGGTCCATCGTCGCGCCGATGAACGTGATGCCGCCCGCGGTGGTGATGGGCCCGCCGACGTTCGGCGACCCCCAGCCGGCACCCTTCGGGATGGTGATGCCCGCCCGGCGGATCTGGCCGATCGGGATCTGCCAACGCAGCTTGCCCGTGTCCATGTCCAGCGCGGCCAGCGTGCCCCAGGGCGGCGGCGTGCAGGGAATGCCCAGCGGCGACTGGAAGATCTCGCCCTCGACGCGGTACGGCGTGCCGACCAGCGGCCGTGTCAGGTAGTCCTTCGGGGGAGCCTTGTCCTCGATCGCGGCGTCCTTCTTCGGCACCACGCGCAGCACGGTCGCGAGGTTCTCCGCCTTGATGATCAGCAGGTTGGTCTTCGGGTCGTAGGACGCGCCGCCCCAGTTGCCGCCGCCCAGCGCCGACGGGAACAGGATGGAGCCACGCACCGAGGGCGGGGTGTACATGCCGTCGTAGCGCAGCTCGTCGAACCTGCGCTGGCAGGCCATGCGGTCGAGCGGCGTCAGCCCGAACAGCTCCTCGCGCTTCATCGTCTGGCGCGCGAACGGCGCCATGCCGGTGGGCACCGGCTGCGTCGGTGCCGCCTTCTCGCCGGGCACGTCGGACGCAGGTACCGGCCTGTCCACGATGGGCCACAGCGGCTCGCCGGTGGCGCGGTCGAAACCGTAGAGCCAGCCCATCTTGGTCTGCAGCAGCGCCGCCTTGACGGTGCGGCCGCCGCGGCGGATGTCGACGAGCAGCGGGTGGCCGACGAGGTCGTAGTCGAACAGGTCGTGGCGGACGACCTGCCGCGACCAGGCCACCGCGCCGGTGTCGCCGCGCACGGCGACGATCGAGTTGGCGAGCGGGATGTCGAACAGGCGCCCACCACCGTAGTAGTCGGTGGAGGGACTCGTGGTGGGCAGGAACACGAGGTTGAGCTCGGGATCGACGCTGATCGTCGACCAGACGTTCGCGGCGCCGGTCTGCGCGCGCCGCTCGGGCGGGATCGGGTTGAACTCCCAGCGCAGCTCGCCGGTGCGCGCGTCGAAGGCGCGCACGTAGCCGTCCTTGCCGTTGGCGATGCCGTCGCTGACCGCCACTGCGGAGATCACCAGGTCGCCGAGCACCACCGGCGGCGAACTCGCCGAACCGAGGAAGCTCTCGCCATGGTTCTCGTAGTCGGTGTGCGCGGCAAAGCCCGGGTGGCCCTTGGCGGCGCCGAAGTCCGCGCAGGGGCGGCCGGTGTCGGCGTCGAGCGCATAGACGCGCGCCGCGTCGCCGTTCTTGTAAATGCGCTTCGCGCAGGCGCCAGCCGGGGCAACCGCCGACTGCCAATAGGCGACGCCACGGCAGCGCCCGGGCATCGCCAGCGGCGGGCTCAGCGCCGCACGCCCCGTCTTTGGGTCCGGCTTGTGCGGATCGAAGGCCCAGCGCTCGCGCCCGGTGGCCGGATCGAGCGCGATGACGCGGTTCATCGGCGTGCAGAAATACAGCGTGCCGTTGACGTGCAGCGGCGTGGCCTGCAGCACGGTGCCCTTCGGCAGCGGCGCATCGACGAAATCGCCCGAGCGGTACGCCCAGGCCTGCTTCAGGCCCTTCACGTTGCCGGCGTTGATCTGCGCCAGCGGCGAGTGCTGGCTGCCACCGGCGTCGCGGCCGAACGCCGGCCAGTCGGCGCCGGGCGCCGGCCCTGCGCTTGGCGCCGCGCCGGCGGAGGCGGCGGCGAAGAGCAAGCCGAGCAGAGCTGCGAGCCCGGGTGAAAGTACGACGGTTGCGTGGGCGGAGCGTGGCATGAGTGATCCTCCAGCGGACGCGCAGACGATACGCCAGCGCGGGCGCGACGCGCGACCGGTCAACGGTCGCGCCGAAGACGCCCGAGGCCGCCGAGCGCGAACTCGGTGATGTGGTCGGTGAGCTCGGCCAGCGCCGCGTCGTCGTAGCGGAACTGCGGGTCGACGATCGGCAGCACCTTGCGCACGAACATGAAGTAGGCGCACTGCGAATAGATGCTGCGGACACAGCGCGCGACCAGCGCCGGGTCGGGCTGCTCGCCGAGCAGCGCGCTGACCGCGGCGGCGAGCGCGCTCTGCTGCGTGGCTCCCGGGCCCATGGTCGCAAACGCGGGACTGGGGTTGACGAGTTCCATGGCGTAGAGCCGCGGCAGCAGCGAGTGCGGATCCAGCAGGAAGGTGACGAGCCGACGCACGGCGGCACGCAGTGCGGCCTCTGGCGCCGACTCCTCGCGTGGGTCCGGGCGCTGCGGATGGGCCGCCTCGGACAGCGCGAACTGGTGCCGCAGCACCGCCGCGTAAAGCTCCTGCTTGCTGCCGAAGTGGTAGTTGATGGAGTTCAGGTTGGCGCGCGCGCGCGCGACGATGTCGCGCACCGTCGCGGCCTCGTAGCCGCGGGCGGCGAACTCCTCGCTGGCGGCGTCGAGCAGCCGGCGGCGCACGTCCTGTTCGTCGGGGGCGGCATCCATAGCGTGGTCAATGATGGATTCCAGGCTGGCAATCGTGCCATTATACGCTTGTAATAAACAAGCGTAATACATCTTCGTTGCGCCGCCGGGATCCATGCCTGCATGCGGCGCCCACGCCTGCCCCAGGAGCCCCTCCCATGCTCTCGCGCCGACCCCTGATCCTCGCCGCCGCGCTCGTGCTGGCCGCACCCATCCTTGCCCGTGCCGATGGCGGCACGGTCGCCGACCTGATCCGCGCCGAGCCGCGTTTCTCGACGCTCGCCACTGCGATCGACGCGGCCGGCCTCGCCCCGGCGCTGTCGGGTGCCGACCCGGTCACGGTGCTCGCACCGACCAACGAGGCGTTCGCCGCGCTGCCGGCAGGCGCCCTCGACAACCTGCTGAAGCCGGAGAACCGCGAGCAGCTCGCCACCGTGCTGAAGCACCACGTGATTGCCGGCCGCCAGGACGCCGACGCCATCAAGAAGCGCCGCGAGCTGACCCCGCTGTCGGGCAAGCCTCTCGCCATCGAACTGAAGCGCGGCCGGCTCGAGATCGGCGGCGCCCGCGTCGCCGGGCGGGAGCGCGGCGCGGACAACGGTCTCGTCCACGCGCTCGAGGCCGTGCTGCTGCCGTGACGGATGCGGACCCGTCTGTCGGGACCGCACGAGTTTGCACGTGTGAAAATGCACGGGTATCCTGTGCGTGTTCATCCACGCGGAGCCGCGTGTGCGCGACACACCCTATGAACTTCGGGCGGCCAAGCAGACGGTCAGCCTCACGCTGAACTCGGATCTCTACGCGAAAGCGAAGGCGCTCGGCATCAACGTGTCGCAGGTCGCCGAGCAGGCCGTTGCCGATGCTTACACCCGGCTCCGGGCGGAAACGCTCGCCCGCGAGATCGCGGCAGACCTCGCAGCAGCAGCCGCGTACGCGGACCAGCACGGCGCATTCGCGGACCACGTGCGGGCCCATTACGGGCAGGGCGAAACGACGCTGGCACCCGGCAGCGAGTACGCGCGCGGCCATGACCCAGTTTGACGTCCACCCTAACCCGGTCCGAGCGGCCCGTGCAGCCTACCCGTGGGTCGCGATCATGCAGTCGCCCTTTGCCGACGCGAGCCGCGAACGCATCGTCGCACCACTCGTGCGTCGCGACGCCTTTCCGGCCAGCCCCGGCCGGCTGACCCCGGTCGTCGAAATCGAGGGGGCAGCGCACGTGTTGCTGGTGCCTGGCCTCGCGGCGATCCGGGCGCAGGACCTCGGCGCGCCGGCCGGGTCGCTCGCCCGACATCGGCCCGAGATCCTCGCCGCGATCGATTACCTGTTCTTCGGCGTTTGAGCCGCTTCAGCCCGCGCGCACCAGCGGCAGGCTGCGCACCGGCTGGCCGGACAGCCGCGCCAGCGCATTCGCCACGGCGGGTGCGGTGGGCGGCAGCGGCGGCTCGCCGACGCCGCCCAGCGCCTCGCCGGAACGCAGGATGTGCGTCTCGATGACGGGCGGCGCCTCGTTGATCCGCAGCAGCCGGTAGCGGTCGAAGTTGCGCTCGGCCGCGGCGCCGCCCGCCAGCGTGGCGGCCTCGAACATCGCCGCCGACAGGCCCTGCACGATGCCGCCCTGGATCTGCGCGTGCACGGCGTCCGGCGTGACCACGTCGCCGCAGTCGAGCACCGCGACCACGCGGTGCACGCGCGGCAGGCCGTCGGCACCGCGCGAGACCTCCGCCACCTGCGCACACAGCGAGCCGTAGGACTCGAAGTACGCCAGCCCGAGCGCGTGGCCCGCGGGCAGCGGCCGCTGCGGCGTGCCGCGCCCGGCCGCGCCCCAGCCGGCCTTGTCGGCGGCCGTCTCGACCACCTTCAGCGCGCGGGCGTCGTGCGCCAGCAGTTCGCGGCGCAGCGCCAGCGGATCCTTGCCGGTCGCGCGCGCGACCTCGTCGATGAACACCTCGAGGAAGAACGCGTTCTGCGTCGCGCCGACCGCGCGCCACGGGCCGACGGGGAAGTGGTTGTGACGCATCGCGTAATCGAAGCGCCGCGCGCCGACGCGGTAGCGGCAGTCCGACAGGTTCTGCAGCGCCTGGCGATCGACGTAGGTGTCGCGGTCGGGCGCGGACTCGGACTGCGGGAAGGCGCGGCCGGTCGCCGGCCCGGAGGCGCGCACGTGCAGCCCCGTGATCCGGCCGTTCGCATCGAGCGCCGCGCTGAGCCGCGCCATCGCGCAGGGGCGCCCGTAGCCCGCGAGGAACTCCGACTCGCGGGTCCAGAAGAACTTCACCGGCCGGCCGCCGACGGCCCTGCTCGCGAGCACGGCGCCCGGCACGCCGTCGTCGGCGAGGCGGCGCCCGAAGCCGCCACCGAGCAGCGTGGTGTGCACGCGCACCTGCTCGACCGGCACTTCGAGCGTGCGTGCGGCGGCGTTGCGCACGCGGTCCTGCGCCTGCGTCGGCGCCCACACCTGCCACGTGCCGCCGGCGTCGCGCTCCACGGTGCAGCTCCAGGGCTCCATCGGCGCGTGGTTGAGGTACGGCACCTCGTAGTCGGCCGTGACGACGCGCGCGGCCGCGGCGCGCGCGACCTCGAAGCCGTCGTCCTGCTGCACCGCGCGGGTCTCACCGCCGAGGCCCGCGCGCATCGCGGCGGAAATGGCCGCCGAGTCGAGTCCGTCCTGCGCGGTCTTCGCGAATGCCACGTCGAGCGCCTCGGCGCCGCGCAGCGCCGACCACTGGCTCACCGCGACCACCGCCGCACCCCCCGGGAAGGCCAGCACGTCGAGCACGCCCTTGATCTTCAGCGCCGAGGGCTTGTCGACGCGGGCCACCTCGGCGCCGCGCACCGGTGCGAGGCGCGCGCAGGCGTACAGCATGCCGGGCCGGCGCAGGTCCGCCGAGAACACGGCGGAGCCGTCGACCTTGGCGGGCACGTCGAGGCGGCGCAGCGTGGCGGATCCCACGTAGCGCCGCTCGGCGACCGGCCGCAGCGGCGGGGATTCCGGCGGCGTGAGCTGCGCCGCAGCGGCGGCGAGCTCGCCGAAGGCCAGGCGGCGACCGGACGCGGCGTGGATCACGAAGCCGTCGGCGGCGCGCAAGTCGGCCGCCGGTGCGCCGAGGCGCGCGGCGCCGGCCGCGAGCAGCATCTCGCGCGCCTGCGCGGCCGCCTTGCGCAGCGCATCGATCCACGCACGCACGCCCATGCTTCCACCCGAACCCATCATGCCCGGGGCGCCCGGCCCGAAGCCGCGGCGAAAGGCGTCGGCCGGCTCGGCCGTCTCGATGCTGACCCGCGCAAGATCGACGCCGAGCTCGTCGGCGATGATCGCAGCGTGTGCGGTGTGGGTGCCCTGCCCCATCTCCGAAGTCGGCGAGAACAGCCGCACCGCGCCCGCGGCGTCGATGACGATCTGCGGCCGCAGGGCAGCGGCGGTGGGGCCGGCGGCGCTCGCGGCGCCTGCCGCCGCCGCGCTGGCTGCCTCGCCCGGCAGCGCCACGCCCACCACGAGCAGCCCCGAAGCCGCGCCGAGCCCGCCGAGGAATGTCCGCCGATCCAAGCGTTCCATGCGTACCTCCGTGCACGCCTGCGGCGTGCGCCGCACCGAGCGACGCCGGCACGCTAGCACCACGCGGCGCAGCGGAACAAGCACGGAGCAGGCACGCGGGGCTGCTATGCTGTTTCGCCCATGGATCACGCTGCACCCGTGCTGGAATACTGGTTCGGTCGCGAACCATTGACCGCCGCCACGCTGGCAGCCCGCATGGGCATCTGGTTCGGTGGTGCCGACCCGGCCGAACGCGACCGCGAGATGGCGGGCCGCTTCGGCCACCTGGTCCAACGCGCGCTCGCCGGCGAGCTCGCCGCCTGGGCCGACGGTCCGCGCCAGCGCCTCGCGCTGATCCTGCTGCTCGACCAGTTCACCCGGCACGTGTTCCGCGGCCGGGCGCGAGCGTTCGAGGGCGACCCCGCCGCAGTGGCGCTGGCGCTCGACGGCATGCAGAAGGGCGCCGACGCGGCGCTCGGCCCCGCGCAGCGGCTGTTCTTCTACATGCCCTTGCAGCACTGCGAGTCGGCGGACGTGCAGGAAGAGTCGGTGGCGGCCTACCGCAGGCTCGCCGCCGAGGCGCCGGCGGACCTGCAACCGGTACTCGCCGGCGCGCTCGACTACGCGCAGCGGCATCGCGACATCGTCGCGCGCTTCGGTCGCTTTCCGCACCGCAACGCCGCGCTGGGCCGCGCCGACACGCCGGAGGAGCGCGCATGGCTCGACTCCGGCGGCGAGCGCTTCGGGCAGTGAACGCGCGCGTCGCCGAGCTCGTCGCGCAGCTGCAGCTCGCGCCGCACCCCGAGGGCGGCTGGTACCGCGAGACCTTCCGGTCCGAGGCAAGCGTACGGCGCAGCGCCGACGGCGCAGCACGTCGCGGGCTCACGAACATCCACTTCCTGCTCGCGGCCGGCCAGGTGAGCCACTGGCATCGCGTCGCATCGGACGAAGCCTGGCACCACCACGAGGGCGGTGCGCTCGAACTGCTGTCGTTCCCGCCCGACGCCAGCACGCTGCAGCGTGTCGTGCTGGGCGCGACCGCGGGACGCTGGGCCCACGTCGTGCCGGCGCACTGGTGGCAGTCGGCGCGCCCGCTCGGCGCCTACGCGCTGGTCGGCTGCACCGTGGGGCCGGGCTTCGACTTCGCCGACTTCGTGCTGATGTCGGACCTGCCGGCCGCGCAGCGCCCCGCGCCGCCGGTGGGCATCGACCCCGGCGAGTTCGCGCGCCTCTGCGGCGCGCCAGGGCGATGAGGCGGCGGGCCGGGGCTGCACTCGGCGGGCTCCTGACGCTGCTCGCCGGCTGCGGCGGCGGCGATGGGGGCGGCGCACCGGGGCCCGCGCCGGCCCCGCCCGTGGTCGAACGCAGTTTCGACTTCGCGCAGGGCAACGGCGGCTGGCTTTCCGGCTACGCCGACTACAGCCCGCAGACCGCGCCCGTCGACGTGGTGGCGGACATCCGGACCCTGCCGGCAGGCTTCGCGGGCGCGGGCTACTACCTGGCCGGCACCAACCGCAGCGACGACCTGTTCATCTACGTCAAGACGCGGGTCGGCGGCCTCGCTGGCGGCCGCAGCTACCGCGTGTCGGCACAGGTCCAGTTCCTCAGCGACGTGCCGACGGGTTGCATCGGCGTCGGCGGATCGCCCGGCGAGTCGGTGTGGGTGATCCTCGCCGCTTCCACCGCCGAACCGCTGACCGTGTTCAACGGCAGCGACTACCGGGTGAACCTGCAGCGCGGCAACCAGGGCCAGGGCGGCAGCCAGGGCATCGTGCTCGGCACCATCGCCAACGATGTTCCGAACTGCGGCGCGCGCCAGTGGCGCACGAAGCAGCTGGCGTCAGCCGAACCGGCCGCGCTGGGCGTGGTGGCCGACGAACGCGGCGACGCCTGGGTGCTGCTCGGGATCGATTCCGGCTTCGAGGCCTTCAGCCGGATCTACTTCCAGCGGCTCAGCCTGCGGTTCACGCCGACTCAGGGCGGAACGTAGGGACAGGCCT
>JBIIDW010000043.1:0-9157 GCA_044238215.1 Steroidobacteraceae bacterium | reverse complement strand
GATGCCGATCAGCGTGACGGTGGGCGTCAGCGCCGCGCGCAGCGCGTAGCGCGCGACCGTCTTCTCCGGCAGTCCGCAGGCCCGGGCGTGCAGCACGTACTCCGAGCGCAGCGCGCGCAGCGTGTTCTGGCGGATCATCTTGATGATCGCGCCCGAGATCGTGAACACCATCGTGATCACCGGCAGCGCCAGGTAGTGCAGGGCGCTGAAGAAGGCGTCGAAGCGCCCGCGCAGCAGGCTGTCGACCAGGATGAACCCCGTGATCGGCTCCGGCGGCACCAGCACCGGATCGATGCGCCCGAGCGGCGCCGGCGCCACGCCCAGCGTGAACGCGAACAGCAGGATGAACAGCAGGCCCCACCAGTAGTCCGGCTGCGTGCCGGCGAAGAGCCCCCAGGTGTAGGCGCTGCGGTCGGCGAGCCCGCCGGGCCGCATCGCCGCGTACATGCCGAGCGGGATCGCGAGCAGCGTCGCGAGCAGCAGCGCCAGCACCACGATCTCGATCGTCACCGGCAGCGTGCGCGCGAGTTCCTCGACGACCGGCTCGTGCGTTTCCCAGGAATCCCCGAGGCTGCCCTGCAGCAGCCCGCCGCCGGGCTGTCCGGGGGTGACGCCGAGGAACGCGCCGAGCTGCTCCGTGACCGGCCGGTCGAGGCCGAGCGCGGCCTTCGACTGCGCGTAGGCCTCGGGGCTCGCATTCAGGCCCACCAGGCGCGCGACCGGATCCGCCGGCATCAGCCGGATCACGAAGAACACCGCGATCGCGAGCCCGATCAGCTGCAGCAGCGCGATGCCGAGGCGCAGGGCGACGTAGCGCAGCATCAGCGCGCCCTCCCCGGCGGGGCCTCGAGGCGCAGCGGATACCAGCGCACCTGCTGCGTGGGGTGCAGCGTGAGTCCGCGCAGGCGCGGGTCGTGGGCCCACTGTGCCTTGTACTCGAGCATCGGAATCGCGGCGAGCCGTGCCGCGATGATCTGCTGCGCGGCCGCCAGCTCCGCGTCGCGGCGCGCCGGGTCCGGTTCGTTGAGCGCGCGGCCGAAGTGCGCGTCGACCTCGGCGTCGCGGAAGTTCGTCATGTTGTTGAGCCCGCGCGGCGGCGAGACATAGGAGAGCAGGATCGCATACGCGGCGTCGACGCCGATCGGGACCAGCCCGTCGTAGAGCGACAGCGGCAGGTCCTTCTTGACGAGCTGGCGGTCGGCCAGCTGCACGTCGGGCAGCGGGTCGAGCTCCACCGGGAAGCCGACCTTGCGCAGCGCGCTGCGCAGCATCGTGGCCACCGGCCCGAGTACCACCTCGCGGCTGAGGCCGTAGGAAAGCCGGAACGACGCCGCGTAGCGCTCGAGCCCGCGGCCCCCCGGGTAGCCGGCCTCGGCCAGCAGCTGTGCCGCACGCGCAGGATCGTACTGGTAGCGCGCCGTCGGCGCGATGCGGCCGGGGTAGGGCGTCGGCACCAGCCCGTGGTACTGGGTCGCCGCGCCGAAGTAGCCGTCGCGGATCACCTGGTCGTAAGGGATCGCGTGCGCGAGCGCGCGCCGCACGCGCTCGTCGTCGAGCGGCGGCGCCTTCCAGTTCGCCATCATGATCAGCGTGCCGTTCAGGTAGCCGCCGCCCACCTTGACCTCGGGCCGCTGGGCGAGGAACGCGTATTCCTTCGGGCTCAGCCCGTCGATCAGCTGCGCCTTGCCGGTGCGCAGGATGCCGACGCGGTTCGCGCTCTGCGGCACGTTGCGCAGGATCACGCGGTCGAACCACGCGCGGCCGCGGTAGTAGTGCGGGTTGGCGCGCACGATGAAGTGCTCGTCCTTGCGCCAGTCGACCACGCACCAGGGCCCGAAGCTCGGCGCGTCCACGCGCGCCGTGTGGCCGTGGCTCCACGGATCCTCGGGGGTCGCGTGCGCGCGCATCGCCTTCTGGTCGTAGATGCCGAGCCCGAAGATCGCCAGCGCCGGCAGGAACATCCGGTTCGGACCCGACTGGCGGATCTGCACCGTGTGCGTGTCGACCTTGCGCACTTCGGCGCCGAGTTGGCGCTTGCCGCTGCGCTTGGCCTCCTCGCCGAACAGCGCCGGCGTGAAGCCCTCGACCGACGCCACGTTGGCGATGAACCAGCCCACCGGCGCGGAGCCACTGAGCGACTTCGCGCGCGCGAAGGTGTAGAGCACGTCGTCGGCGGTCAGCGGGTTGCCGGAGCAGCTGCGCACGTCGCGGCGCAGCCTGAACGTCCAGGTCAGCGTCGCCGCGTCGTAGCTCCAGGACTCGGCGAGCCGCGGCTCGATGCGGTCGAAGTCGAGCTCGTCGACGCCGTCGGCGTTGGTGCGCTTGCGCGCGTAGTCGACCAGCGGCTCGATCACGTTGATCAGCGCCATCTGCGTCGGCTTGTGGTTGCCGGCCGGGCCGTCGACGTCGAGCGTGGCCGGCACGCCGTCGCTGAGCATCAGCAGCACGCGCTCGGGCGTGGCTGGCGCCGCCGTCGCGATGGCACCGCAGGCGGCGCCGGCGAGCAGTGCCAGCAACGCCAGGTCTACCCGCGCGCCCGGTCGCGCCCGCCGTTCAGATCGGCACATGCGAACCGATGCCGAGGTCGCGGGTGTCGAGCACCACCTCACGCGACGCGAGGCGCACACCGTTCGAAGCTGCGCCGGCCGCGGCGCCCGGGATGATGCGATCGCGGTAGCGCCCTACCACCCAGAGGCGCGTGCGCCCTTCGGGATCCGTGTGGAAGACCGCGAAGCTCGTGGTCGCGAGCAGCGCGCCCGTGACCGCACCGTTGCCGGATTCGCCGGCGACGGCTGGCTCGCTGTCGATGATCGTCGGCCCCAGCTGGCGCAGCAGTCGCCCGCGCCGGCGCAGGTGCTCCGGCAGCGCCGCGAGCAGGGCTTCGAGCTCGCTGCGCGACTGCGCGAGCCAGGTCATCCACTTGCGCAGCTCCGGGCTCCAGCTGCGCGCCTCGTAGCGGAAGTCGCTGGTGCACAGCGCCAGGAAGCCCGCGAAGTCCTCGTCGTCGAGCGCCAGCGCGGCGCGCGCCACCAGCTCCGCTGCTGTCACGTCGCCACCTTGCGCAGCGGATCCTGCGGCGAGCGCCCCGTTCGCCGCGCCCATTCAGCATAGAACGCGCGCAGGATCGCGTCATCCTGGCCGGTGGAGTTCTCCTGCCGCGCGATCAGCTGCCAGCGCGCCGCGCCGCCGCGGAACGCGCGCTCGCACTCCTCGGCGGCGTACATGTCCTCGGGCACGTTGCGCCCCATCGGGCCCCAGTACTGGTTGTGGTGCTGCACGCGGATCGCGCGGTGCTCGGGCGGCTCGCCGAGCACGCCCAGGCCGCGCATCTCGAGCAGCGTCTCGCGCGCCGAGATTGGCGTGACCGTGTCGACGCGGATCACCGTGCCGCGCGACAGGATCGCGGTTGCCGGGAACAGGATCGAGAAGCGGAAGTCCGCCGGCCCCGTGCCCGGCAGCGGCGGCACGTCGCCGCCGCGGCCGCGGAAGCCCTCGTAGCCGTCGTAGGCCGCCTTCAGGTTACCGGTGCCCGCGTGGCCGTTGCCGAACACCAGCAGGCGGCGCTCTTCCATCGGCATCGCCTTGACCTGCGTCTTGCGCAGCACCACGTGCATGTATTCGTGGTAAAGGTCCATGTTCGTCTCGTGCCAGGCCTTCCAGTTGCACTGCAGCACGCTGCGGCTGTAGTGGAAGACCTCGAGCGGCTGCGTGCCGAGGATCGTTTCGAACTGGCCGAGCGCGTCGCCGAGGAACTCGCCGAGTGGCGGTGCCGCGTCATCGAGGTTCACGAACACGAAGCCGAGGCGCAGCTCCGTGCGGACCTCGCGCAGCCCGAGCCCGGCGCGGCTGACGCCCGCCGCCTCAAAGGCGCCGGGACGCGGGATCCCCGTGCAGGCGCCCTTCGAGTCGTAGGTCCAGAGGTGGTAGAAGCAGACGATCTTCGCGGCGTTGCCCGCGGGCTCGGCCAGCAGCCGCGCGCCGCGGTGCGAGCAGGCGTTGACGAAGCTGCGGATCACACCGTCGGCGCCGCGGATGCAGAACAGCGGCTGCCCCGCGTGCTCGAAGCAGCGGTAGTCGTAGCGCTGCGGCAGCTCGCTCTCGTGGCAGGCGAGCCGCCAGGTGCGCCCGAAGATGCCGCTCAGTTCATCGGCGTAGACGCCCGGGTCGGTGTAGACGTCGCCTGAAACGCAGGCATTTTCCGTTGCGCACGGCGCCTGCTCCCAGCCTGCCGCGTCCCTTGCCATCGCCTCCTCCGTCGTCGGCCCAGGAGTCGATCATAGAGGACGGGCAGCGCGGGCGGTGATGCCGGAACGGTCAGCGTTGCGTGTCCGGGGCGCGCGCGGTGTCGACGCCGGGACGGCGGAAAGGGCGCAGCATCCGCTCGGCGACCCCGTCGCGGTATACGAGCAGGTGCTTCAGTGCGCCCGCCGCGTGCAGCACGATCGCGCCGGCCATGAGGTAGCCGAAGAAGCTGTGGAGCGGCATCACGACATCCTTGCGCAGGGCTGGATCCGGCGCGACCGGCGGGGCGATCTCGAAAAACCCGAAGAAGCCGATCGGCCGGTCGTGCAGCCACGCCAGGAACGGCCCGGTGACGAGCAGGACGACGGGTGCGACCAGCAGCAGGCGCCAGGTCGCTCCTGCAAGACTGCGCTCCAGCGCATCGTGATGCTGCGTGGTGGGCTTGCCTGAGCGGAGTCGCCAGAGAATGCGCAAGGCCACCAGCGGCGCGAGGGTCAGCCCGAGCGACATGTGCAGGAATCGTAGCGGCCGCCCCGCATCGCGTGGCAGCTCGGCGGCGTAGATCGCGACCGTAAGCATGGCGATCACTAGGCTGGCAACGCCCCAGTGCAGCACCACCGACACGACGCCGTAGCGCCCGTTCCCATCATTGAGGTTCACAGCCGCAGCCCCCCTCTTGCCAGGTTTGGCGGCGGCCCCGAGCCGCCGGCGCCGGCCCGAGCAACATCGCACAGTCGGAACATGTTCGACAATCCGGCTGGGCATTTTCGGTCTTTGCCGCTTGTTGCATCGGAGTATTCACCCATGCTAGCGTCTTTAAAACTCGAACACGTTCGAGTTTTTAGGGGGCGACGGCCGGCCAGCGGCACCGCGGCTGGAACCGCGGTTGTCGGGCCACGATCAAATGCAGAGGGGGCGCCATTGAAAACGTCTAGCTCGAAGTCGACCCATACCACCGGATACCGGGTGTCCGTCGCCACGGCGCTCGCGCTGTGCGTCTCGGCGGCATCAGCGGCCAGCGCGCCGGGCCCCGAAGGCACGGAGGACGAGGCGCTCGAGGAGGTCGTGGTCACCGGTACCCTGATCCGCGGCGTCGCGCCCGTCGGCTCGCCAACCATCGACATCGATCGCGATGCGCTGGTCCGCGCCGGCGGCGCCACGCTCACGGACGTGATTGCCACCGTGCCGCAGGTCGCCTCGATCGGCGGCAACCAGTTCAATGCCTTCGCCGGGCAGTCTCAGCAGAACTCCCGTATCAGCAATAATTTCGGCCGCGCGACGAACCTGCGCGGCCTTGGGCCCAGCGCCACCCTGGTGCTGATCGACGGCCGCCGCCCTGCCTATCCGAACTTCTTCGACATGTCGGTGATCCCCGCGATCGCCGTGGCCCGCGTCGACATCGTCGCGGACGGTGCCTCGGCGCTCTATGGCTCCGACGCGGTGGCTGGCGTGGTCAACGTCGGGCTCAGGCGTGACTACGATGGCGCCGAGTTCGCGCTCCGTTACGGCACCGCTGGCGACTATTCGCAAGGCCAGCTCGCCGGCGTGTTCGGCCACGCCTGGTCGAGCGGCAGCGTGATGTTCGCCGTCGAGCGCAACGACATGGACGCCCTCGAGGTCAACGATCTCGGCAACCTCTTCAACGACGATCTGCGCGAGTTCGGGTCGCTTCCCCCGCCACGCCAGGCCTATCCCGGCAACATCATCGCCGGTACGGCCACGTACCCGATTCCGGCAGGCCAGAGCGGCGCCAACCTGCTGCTGGGGCAACTCCAGGCCGGAACGCCGCGCTACCGCAGCTACTTCGCGGATGCCGACGCAGCCCCCGAGATGCAGTCCGACAGCGTCGTCCTCACGCTGACGCAGGATCTCGGCGAGCGCATTCGGCTCGATCTCTCGGGTCACTGGTTCAAGCGCGACTTCGACCAGCGGCGCACCTCCTCCGTGTCCTCCGGCGCCGGCCTGAGCGTCCCGTCGTCCAATCCGTTCAGTCCCTGCAACCCGGCCAGGAGCCCCGCGGGCAACCCGGGCCTGAACTGCGCGGCCAACCTCAGCGTGCTCTACGCCTTCGCCAATGACCTCGGGCTGCAGCGCTACCGGGGGTCGACCACGAACCAGAGCATCGGTGCCGCGGCGACCTTCGACCTCTGGAGCGACTGGAAGCTCACCGCCTCCGCCGGACGCGCCGAGAACGAGGACTCGATCCGCGAAGACAACATCGCCAACCAGACGGCCGTCTCGATCGCCCTCGGCAACGTCGTGGGCGGCGTCTCGCGACCGACCAACGTCCCGTTCTTCAACCCGTTCTGCGGCAACGCCGGCACCTGCAACGACGCTGCGACGCTCGACTACATCCGCGGGGCCGTCGCCGACGAAATCCGCTTCACCAAGAACCAGTACAAGCTGCAGGCCGACGGCTCGCTGTTCAGCGTCCCCGGCGGTGAGGTACGCCTTGCCGTGGGGGCGGAGTACCACGAGGACGAGTACTCGCTGACGAACACCACGAGCGTCGCTTCGCGAACCGTTGCGACGCCGACCGTGACCGGTGGCACGGTCGGCCGCGACATCACGTCGTTCTTCGCCGAGGCGTACATCCCGCTCATCGGCGCCGACAACGCGCGCCCGGGAATCCGCCGGCTCAGCCTCTCGCTCGCGGGTCGCGTCGAGGACTACAGCGACTTCGGGCAAACCAGCAATCCGAAGCTCGGCATTTCCTGGCAGCCCGTCGCCGGGCTGAACGTGCGCGCTACCTATGGAACCTCGTTCCGCGCGCCGACTTTGCCCAACATCGCCACCACCTTCGGCAACAGGACCACGCCGAACAACCTCCTCGGCACCCAGATCGGCCTGAACGATCCGCGGACCCTCTCCGTGATCAATCGCGGCGGCGGCCGCGCGGGGCTCGAGCCGGAGACCGCCACCACGTTCTCGCTCGGCATCGACACAACACCCGAACTCGTTCCGGGCCTCACCGCCTCGCTGAACTACTACCAGATCGAGTACGAAGACCAGCTCACGAACCCCCCGCTGGTCGTCGGGTTCCCCGGTGCTATCGCCGCGAGCCCGCTCTACGACCGCTACATCACCTACAACCCGGCCTTCTATCCCTCGCGGGCCACGCTGTCGCAGGCTGAATTCAACGCCTTCGTCACCGGCCTGCTGACCGCAACGTATCCGCCCGTAACCGCCGCCGCCCCGCCGGTCGCGCTGGTGGCCGCCGTGGTCGACGGTCGCGTGCAGAACGCCGGTGCGATCGACGCGCAGGGCGTCGATTTCTCCGTCCGTTACACGCGGCCGGCCGACTGGGGTGACTGGCGGCTGGGCGTCTCCGGAACCTACGTCATGAACTGGGACGTCGGGCCTGTTCCAGGAGCGCCCCAGGTCGACCTGGCAAACACCTTCTCCTATCCGCTGGAATTCGTGGCGAGGGGCGAACTCGGACTCGCACGCGGCGGGATCGACGCGGCGCTGTTCCTGAATTACCGAAACGGCTACGACATGCCGCGCATCTTCCTGCCGACCGGCGTGGGCGCCCAGTACCAGAAAGTCAGTTCCTACACGACCGTGGATCTGCACCTGGGCTACGCGTTCCAGGCGGAAGCAGGCCCGCTTGCGAAATTGTCGCTGGCGCTCGATGTCCAGAACCTGCTCGACGAGGATCCGCCGCTGGTGCTCAACGGGGGCGCCTTCCCCATCCGCTTCGATCCCGCCAACGCCAGCCCCTATGGTCGGCTGGTGACGTTGTCGCTGCGGAAGGCGTTCTGAGGAATTGCCAACGTGTCGACGGAGGCCTGACGATGCACCCAGCACCGGCTCGCGCTCCGGTGACCGCGTTGCAAAGGGGGTTCCATGTTTGACGCCGGCATCGAACGACAGTCGCTCCATCGCCGCCCTGCGGGCCGCCCGCCCGTGGCAGCCTCGCTCGCAGCATGCCTCCCGCTGGTGGCGTTCGATGTGGCCGCTGCCCCGGGGGCGCTGGCCGCGGCGGCGCCTCCTGTCCCGGTCACCCAGAGCGGACTGACCGTCGAGCAGGCCCGGGCTGGCCTATCGGGCGTCTGGATCGTCACGAGCTTCGTCAATTCCTACCGGCCGCTCGAGGAGCGCATCACCCGCACGATCGAGGGCGATCCGGTTCCGCTGCTGCCCTGGGCCCAGAAGATCTACGACCAGCGTCTGGCCGACGCGCGTGCCGGCAAGGCCTTCGCGGATACGGAGGCCTACTGCATCGCGTCCGGCATGCCAAGGGTCATGCGGGGCCCGAACTATCCGATGCAGATCCTGCAGACGCCGGGGCAGATCACGATGCTGTTCGAGGCGTTGCACAACATCCGCTTCATCTATCTGGACGAGCCGCTGCCGCCGCAGGAGGACTGGGAGTATTCCTTGTTCGGTCACTCGGTCGGGCGCTGGGAGGGCGACACTCTGGTCGTCGAGACCGTCGGCCTGACCGACCTCACCACGCTCGACAAGGTCGGGCTGCCCCACACCAAGCAGCTGCGCGTCACTGAGCGCATCCGCCTGACGAGCCCGGATACCTTCGAGGACGTGATCACCATTGACGATCCCGGCGCCTTCACGCGCCCGTGGAGCATACGCGCGACCTACAAGCGCATGCCTCCCGGTTCGAGGATCTCCGAGTACGAGTGCAACCTGAACAACCGCAACCGTCCGACGCCGGACGGCAAGGTTGGCTTCGAGACGCGTGGCGAATCACGGTAGGCACCGTCCCATGCACGAAAGCCCTGCCGAGCCAGATCCGACCTCTCCCGCCACTCTGAGCCGGCGTGCGTTTTCTTTTGCGCTCGGCAGTCTCGCCGCGGGAGCCATTCCGGGCTGGGCGCCCGCTCTGGCTGCCGGCGCACCGGTGACGTCGAGAGCACCCTTCACGATCGACGTCCACCACCACTTCCTGCCG
>JBIIDW010000554.1:0-2510 GCA_044238215.1 Steroidobacteraceae bacterium | reverse complement strand
CCGATCTCGCGGCGCAAGTCCTGGAAGCTCGTGTCCGTCGTGGAGCGTGCGTCGTGATCCAGCTGCAGACCATCCTCAACGCTGCCGACAACAGCGGCGCGAAGACCCTGATGTGCATCAAGGTCCTGGGCGGCACCCGACGGCGCTACGCCAGCGTCGGCGACGTCATCAAGGTCAGCATCAAGGACGCCATCCCGCGCGGCAAGGTCAAGAAGGGCGAGGTTTACGACGCCGTCGTCGTGCGCACCCGCCGTGGCGTGCGCCGTCCGGACGGTTCGCTGATCAAGTTCGACGGCAACGCAGCCGTCCTGCTGTCGAACAAGCTCGAGCCGATCGGCACGCGCATCTTCGGACCGGTGACCCGCGAGCTGCGCACCGTGCAGTTCATGAAGATCATCTCCCTGGCGCCGGAGGTCCTGTGAAGAAGATTCGCAAGGGCGACAACGTCGTCGTCATTTCCGGCCGGGACAAGGGGCGTCGCGGCGCGGTGATCCAGGTGCTCGACGACGACAAGCTGCTCGTCGAGAACGTCAACCGCGTCAAGCGCCACACCCGCGGTAACCCGCAGGCGAACCGCGCCGGCGGCATCATCGAGAAGGAGGCGCCGCTGCACGTGTCGAAGGTCGCGCTGTTCAACCCGGGCAGCCAGAAGGCCGATCGGGTGGGCATCAAGCGGCTGGCCGACGGCAAGCGCGTCCGGTTCTTCAAGTCCAACGGAGAGATGATCGACGCCTGAGCGTCGACGTCACGGGACACAAAGCATGGCAAGGCTCCAACAGTTCTACCGCGAGAAGGTCGTGCCGCAGCTCCGCAGCGAGCTCGGCATCAACAATCCCATGGAAGTGCCGAAGATCACCAAGATCACGGTCAACATGGGCGTCGGCGAGGCGGTTGCCGACAAGAAGGTCATCGAGGCTGCGGCGGGCGACCTCGCCAAGATCACGGGGCAGAAGCCCGTGATGTGCCAGGCGCGCAAGTCGGTGGCGACCTTCAAGGTCCGCGAGGGCCTGGCGATCGGCTGCAAGGTCACCCTGCGCGGCGCGCGCATGTACGAGTTCCTCGACCGCCTGATCAGCGTTGCGCTGCCCCGCGTCCGGGATTTCCGTGGCGTTTCGCCGCGTTCCTTCGACGGGCGTGGCAACTACAACATGGGCGTGAAGGAACAGATCATCTTCCCCGAGATCCAGTACGACCAGATCGACCAGCTCCGGGGCATGGATATCACCATCACGACGACGGCGAAGGACGACAAGTCGGGCAGGGCGCTGCTCGAGGCCTTCCAGTTCCCGTTCCGCAAGTAACTCAGCGCAGCACGGACCCTGCGCGACAAGCGAGAGCATCAACCTTATGGCCAAGACGAGCATGGTGGAGCGCGAGAAGCGTCGCGCCGAGACCGCTAAGAAGTACGCGTCCAAGCGCGCGAAGCTCAAGGCTGCGATCCGCGACCCGCGGGGGTCTCCGGACGATCGCGCCGCCGCCCAGGTGGCGCTGCAGAAGCTCCCGCGCGACGCGAGCCCGAGCAGGGGCCGCCGGCGTTGCTCCGTGACGGGTCGCCCGCGCGGCGTGTACCGCAAGTTCGGTCTCTCGCGCGTCAAGATCCGCGAAGCCGTGAACCGCGGCGAGCTGCCCGGCGTGTCGAAGGCGAGCTGGTAGGAGCGCGCACGATATGAGCATGACCGATCCCATTGCCGACCTGCTGACCCGGATCCGCAACGCGCAGCTCGCGCGTAAGGCGGAGGTGAGCGTCGGTTCCTCGCGGCTCAAGCAGGCCGTGGTCAAGGTCCTGAAGGACGAGGGCTACGTGGCCGACTTCCGTGTCGCAGCCGAAGGCGCCCGGAGCACCATGACGATCGCCCTCAAGTATTACGAGGGGCGGCCGGTCATCGACCGTCTGGAGCGCGTCTCGCGTCCCGGCCTGCGGATTTACCGTGGCAAGGACGAGTTGCCGAAGGTCCTCGGCGGCATGGGCACGGTGATCGTGTCCACCCCGAAGGGCGTCATGACGGACAAGCAGGCTCGGGCCATCGGCCAGGGCGGCGAGGTCCTCTGCATCGTGGCCTGATGCGGGCCCGATCCGCGCGATCTCCGAGGTACGGAACATGAGTCGTGTAGCAAAGAACCCGGTGGCGCTGCCGCAGGGCGTGTCGGCGGCGATCAGCGCCGAGTCGGTGGTGGTCAAGGGTGCCAAGGGCAGCCTGGCACTGCCGCTGAAGAACGGCGTGTCGGTCGAGCAGAAGGGGCAGGCACTCGAGGTGCACTTCGTCGAGGGCAACCGCATGGAGGCCGGCTCGGTGCGTGCGCACCTCGCCAACATGGTCGCGGGCGTGTCCAAGGGCTACGAGCGCAAGCTCGAGCTGGTCGGCGTCGGCTACCGTGCTGCGGTGCAAGGCAAGACCTTGAACCTGACGCTCGGCTTCTCCCACCCGGTCGCGGTCGAGATGCCCGAGGGCGTCACGGTCGAAGCGCCGAGCCAGACCGAGATCGTCATCAAGGGTATCGACAAACAGCGC
>JBIIDW010000553.1:0-2512 GCA_044238215.1 Steroidobacteraceae bacterium | reverse complement strand
GCGGCAGGATGCCGGCTACCGGCTCGGAATCGAGGCGCTGCGCGCCCGTCACGCGGCGATCGCCGGGGACCTGCTGCCGGCCGACGCGGCCGCGCTGTACATGTCGGCCTTCGATCGCGACTGCCACGACATCGAGGGCATCCTGCACACGGTGCAGCTGATCCGCTCCGCGTCGCGCAGCCTGCGCGACCTCGTTTCCGGCTACGGCGAGATCTGGTCCACCCGCCTGTTCCAGGACTTCTACGAGCGGCGCGGGCAGCGGCCGGGCGAGGTGCGCTGGCTCGACGCCCGGCAGGCCGTGGTCGTCGAGTGGGGTCCGCTGGGGCCTGCCGTGCAGTGGCCGGAGTCGCAGACCCGCCTTGCCGCCTGCGTGCCGACCGGCTTCGACGGCACGCTGATCATCACCGGCTTCATCGCCTCCGATTCGCGCGGCGTGCAGACCACGCTCGGCCGCAACGGCAGCGACTTCTCGGCGTCTATCTTCGGCGCGCTGCTCGGCGCGGCGGAAATCCACATCTGGACCGACGTCGACGGCGTGCTGTCGGCCGATCCGCGCCGGGTTCCCGACGCGCAGGTCATCGACTCCCTGTCGTACAACGAAGCGATGGAACTCGCGTACTTCGGCGCGAAGGTCATCCACCCGCAAACCATGGCGCCGGCCGTCGGTCGCGAGATCCCGATCTGGATCCGCAACACCTTCGCCCCGGGCAACCCGGCGACGCTGATCTGCGCGCGGCCCTCGTCGGCGCTGGCGGTGAAGGGCATCACCACGATCGAGGACGTCGCGCTGATCAACCTCGAGGGCGCCGGCATGATCGGCGTCCCCGGCACGGCGAGCCGGCTGTTCGGCGCGCTGCGCGAGGAGTCGATCTCCGTCATCCTGATCTCGCAGGGCAGTTCCGAGCACTCAATCTGCTGCGCGGTGCCGCGCGACCAGTCCGAGCGCGCGCTGCGCGTGGTGCGCGCCGCCTTCGACCGCGAACTCACCGGCGGCCAGATCCAGTCGGTCGAGGCCGACACCGACCTGGCAATCCTCGCCGTGGTCGGCGACGGCATGGCCGGCATGCCGGGCGTCGCCGCGAAGGTGTTCAACGCCCTCGGCAACGCGGCGGTCAACGTGCGCGCCATCGCCCAGGGTGCGTCGGAGCGCAACATCTCGGTCGTGGTGCCGGGCAAGGCGGCCACGCGCGCGCTGCGCGCGGTGCACGCGAGCTTCTACCTCTCCGCCCACACGCTGTCGGTGGGCATCATCGGCCCAGGCACCGTCGGGCGGGTGCTGCTCGACCAGATCGCCTCGCAGACCGAGCGCCTTCGGCGCGACTTCAAGCTCGACCTGCGCGTGCGGGGCATCCTCGCCTCGCGCCGGATGCTGCTCTCGGACAAGGGCGTGTCGCTGCCCAACTGGGCCGACGAGTTCGCCGCCGCGACGGAGCCTGCCGACCTGCGGCGCTTCGTCGAGCACGTCGGCGTCGACTACCTGCCGAACCGCGTGATCATCGACTGCACGGCGAGCGGCGAGGTCGCCCGGCACTACGCCGAGTGGCTCGCCGCCGGCATCCACGTCGTCACGCCCAACAAGAAGGCCAACAGCGCGCCGCTGGCCGAGTACCGCGCGCTGCAGCAGGCGCGCCGCACGGGCGGAACGCACTACCTCTACGAGGCCACCGTCGGCGCCGGCCTGCCCGTCATCCAGACCCTGCGCGACCTGCGCGAGACCGGCGACGAGGTCACCAGCATCGAGGGCATCTTCTCGGGAACGCTGGCTTACCTTTTCAACGTCTACGACGGCTCCCGCGGGTTCAGCGAGATCGTCGTCGACGCCCGCCAGCGCGGCTACACCGAGCCCGATCCGCGCGACGACCTGTCCGGCATGGACGTCGCCCGCAAGCTGATCATCCTCGGTCGTGAAATGGGGCTGACGCTCGAGATGTCGGACGTCAGGGTCGAGAGCCTGGTGCCCGCAGGCCTCGAGACCGGCAGCATCGACGAGTTCCTCGCTCGCCTGCCGGGTCACGACGCCGCGATGCGCGAGCGTTTCGAGTCCGCCCGCGCGCGCGGCAAGGTGCTGCGCTACGTCGGCAGGCTGCTCGCCGACGGCTCCGCGACGGTCGGCGTGGTGGAGCTCGACCAGCGTCATGCCTTCGCCAACATCGCCCTGACCGACAACGTCGTGCGCTTCGCCACGCGCCGCTACAACAGCAACCCGCTGATCGTGCAGGGTCCTGGCGCCGGTCCGGAGGTCACTGCGGGCGGGGTGTTCGCCGACCTCCTGCGCCTGTCGGCGTACCTGGGAGCACGCCTGTGAGCCTGCAGCGCGCCACGGCCTTCGCGCCCGCCTCGGTGGGCAACGTCGCCATCGGTTTCGACATCCTGGGCTTCGCGGTCGACGCGCTGGGCGACCGCATCACGGTGTCGCGCTCCGCAAACCCTGGCGTGCGAATTACCGGCTCCTCGGGCGTGGTCTCCGACCTGCCGGCCGAGCCGGAGCGCAACACCGCCGGCAGGGCGCTGC
>JBIIDW010000552.1:0-2516 GCA_044238215.1 Steroidobacteraceae bacterium | reverse complement strand
GGCCTGCGGCTCGCTGCTCGCCTTCACGTATGTGCCGATGCCGCCGTTCCACAGCAGGTCCACCGGCAGCCGCAGGATCGCGCGGATCACCTCGGGTGGCGACGCCGCGGCGGCGTCGATGCCCAGCAGCGCGCGGCACTCGGCCGACAGCGGGATCGACTTCGCGCTGCGCGGGAACACGCCGCCGCCGCGCGACAGTCGCGCGGGGTCGTAGTCGTTCCAGCCCGAGCGCGGCAGCGCAAACAGGCGGCGCCGCTCGGCTAGGCTCAGCGCCGGGTCCGGGTCGGGGTCCAGGAAAACGTGCGCGTGGTTGAATGCGGCGACGAGCCGGATCCCCTCCGCGAGCAGCATGCCGTTGCCGAAGACGTCGCCCGACATGTCGCCGATGCCCGCCACGGTGAAGGGCTGTGCGTCCAGGTCGACGCCCAGTTCGCGGAAGTGGCGCTTCACGCACTCCCAGGCGCCGCGCGCGGTGATGCCCATCTTCTTGTGGTCGTAGCCGGCCGATCCGCCGGAGGCGAAAGCGTCGTCGAGCCAGAAGCCGCGGGCCACCGAGATGGCGTTGGCCAGGTCGGAGAACGTGGCCGTGCCCTTGTCGGCAGCGACCACGAGATAGGGATCGTCGCCGTCGCGTCGATGGGTCGCGGGTGGCGGCACGATCGCGCCGTCGACGCGGTTGTCCGTCACGTCGAGCAGCGCATGGATGAACGCCTGGTAGGCCGCCACGCCCTCGCGCTGTATCGCGTCGCGGTCGCCACCGGGCGGCAGCCGGCGCGGCACGAATCCACCCTTCGCGCCCACCGGCACGATCAGCGTGTTCTTGACGTTCTGGGCCTTCATCAGGCCCAGCACCTCGGTGCGGAAGTCGTCGCGGCGGTCGGACCAGCGGATGCCGCCGCGCGCGATCGCGCCCATGCGCAGGTGAACGCCTTCCACGCGGGCGCCGTGGACGAAGATCTCGTAGCGGGGGCGGGGCAGCGGCAGTCCGGGGATCGCCTGCGGGTCGAGCTTGAGCGCCAGGCAGCGCGGGCGATCGGGCGCCGGCGGCTGGTGGAAATTGGTGCGCAGCACCGCCTCGACCACCGCGAGGAAAGCGCGGAGTATCCTGTCGTCGTCGGCGTTGCGTACCTGCTCGAGTCGCCGCTGCAGGCCGGCCGCGAGCCTGGCCTCGAGTCGGCGGCGGGCCCTGTCGGCGTGCGTGGGCGACAGTCGCGCGTCGAACAGCGCGAACAGCGTCGCGGCGAATTCCGGGTGTGCCGCGAGGCTGCGTTCCAGCGATGCGGGACCGAAGGGAATTCCGGTCTGCAGCAGGTAGCGCCCGCAGGCGCGCAACACCTCGATTTCCCGGAAGGCCAGCGGTGTCGACACCAGCAGCCGATGGTAGCCGTCGTTGTCGACCGCGCCGGACCACACCGCGACGAAGGCGTCGATGAAGCGTGCCTCGATCGCGTCGAGGTCGATCGCCGCGCCGTCGTCGCGCTCGAACTCGAGGTCCTGGATCGACGCCGGCGGTGTGTCCGCGGTCGCCACCGCATAGGGCCGCTCGGCGATGACACGGAGGCCGAAGTTCTCGAGCACCGGCAGCAGGTCGGCGAGCGCCACTGCCTCGCCGCGGCGCAGGATGCGCAGGTGCGCGCGCGACAGCGGCCGCCCATGCGGGCGGTGCAGGTTGAGGCGAAGCCCGGATGGCGCGTCGTCCAGCGACTCGAGTGCGGCGACGTCCTCGGTCGCGGCGCGCGGGTCCACGTCCTCCTGGAAGGCGACGGGGAAGGCATTGCCGTAGCGGGCCGTCAGCCGCGCGGCTTCGGTCGCCGGCAGGCCGGCGTCCAGGGCCGCGGCGAGCCGGTCGGGCCAGGTCGTGGCCGCGGCAGCGACCTCGCGCTCCAGCGCCTGCGGGTCGGCGCGCCGCGAACCGGCGCCGACGCCGTGCACGAGCACCCGGAGCCGGGCGTGCGCGGGCAGCGCCACCATCGCGTCCGACTCCACGGCGGCGCCGCCGAGCGCGTCGCACAGCAGGCGTTCGATGCGGCGCCGCACCTCGGTCGTGTAGCGGTCGCGCGGCACGAACGCGAGCGCCGCGACGAAGCGTCCGAGCGGGTCGTGGCGCAGCAGCAGCCGCGTGCGTCGGCGCTCGTAGAGGTTGACGGCGTCGCGCACCGACTCCGCCAGTTCGTCGACGGACGCCTGGAACAGTTCGTCGCGCGGCCAGGTCTCGAGCATCGCCCGCACGGCGCTGCCGTCGTGGCTCGCCGGGTCGAGGCCGAAGCGGTCGATCGCCGCGGCCACCTTGCGCCGCACCAGCGGGATCTCCGCCGGGCGCGAGACGTAGGCTCCGGAGGTCCAGAGCCCGAGGAACCGGTGCACCCCGGTGCGTCGGCCGCGCGAGTCGCGCGCCGCGACGACGATCTCGTCCAGGTGACCGCCGCGGTGCACCGTCGAGCGTCGCGGCGACTTCGTCACCAGCAGCGGCGTCCGGCCCGCCGGCGCCGCCGGTGCGACGTCCTCCGCCTCGTTGC
>JBIIDW010000551.1:0-2518 GCA_044238215.1 Steroidobacteraceae bacterium | reverse complement strand
CGTCCTGGCGCGACGCCGAGTACTGGCCGGAGATGCTCGACATCTCGCCGGCCGCCTTCGCCAGGTTCAGCCGCTCGCGCGCCAGCACGTCGACCCGACCCTTGAGCTCGCGCTCGAGGACGACGCTGTCGCCGCGGATCGCGAACAGCTCCTGCTGCAGGCGCTTGATCTGCGCGTCGAGGTCCTCGCGCGACTTCTCGATCTTCAGCGGCTGGCCGAACTCCGACAGCACCAGCAGCAGGATGATCGCGCCGAAGCCGCAGCAGATCACGTCGAGGAACGACAGGCTGAAGACCTCGGTCTCGCGGCGCCGCGGCTTCATCGGTCCGCCCTCACGGCCAGTCCGGCGAGGGCATGACGAACGCCCCCTTGGTCATCAGCGCGAGCATCCAGAAGCGGTGCGAGGCCGGCAGGTCGCCCTTCATCGGCAGCAGCACGACGTCCATCGGCACGTTGCGGTTCACGCCGCGGATCGCCTCGTCGAACAGACGGGCGCGCTGGCCGGCGTCGACGAAGCGGCGCAGCGCCGGCGGCGTCGCGCCCTGCGTGGGCAGTCCGTCGGTGATCAGGATCACCTGGTCCGGCGGCATGCGGAACCCGCGGATCGCCGCGAAGGCGTTGATCAGGCTGGTGCCCTCCTGGGGCACCACCGTGTCGAGCGCGCGCAGCAGCCGGTCGCGCGTGGCGCCGTCGGACGCCTTCAGCCACTCGCCGCCCGTGCCGGCGAGCACGGGTTCCGCGACGGTGTTGAACCCGTAGACCTGGTACTCGGAGCCCGCGGGCAGTTCGCTGGCGATCCACGCGGCGATGTCCACCGCGCGCCGCCATTTCTGCGCGCCGCGACGCGCCGCGTCGGACTGGTTGCGCAGCCGGATCACGTTGACGAGATCCTCATCGAGCATGCTCGCCGAGCGGTCGACCAGCACCAGCACCCGCTTGCCCTTCAGCGACAACCCGGTGATGTAGCGCCTGCTCGCCAGCGCCTTGCCCGCGCCGGCGCGCTCGGCCCGTGGCGTCTCTATCTTCGCGCTGGCCTCGAGGCGCCGGGTGCTCTCCTCGAGCGCCTTCACGTCGGCCTTCAGCTTCTCGATGCGATCGCGCTTGGCGAGCGTCGTCGCGTCGTAGATCGAGGCCTCCTCGCGCTTGCGCTGCAGCTCCTCGATGAGGCGCGTCGCGCGCGACATCGCGCTCACGGTGTCGCTCTCGGTCTTCTGCAGGCTGTTGCGCAGCAGCACGAGATTGCGCGCGCCCTGCAGGACCTCCTCCTCGAGCTTCTGCACCTGCGCCGCCAGGTCCTCGGTCTGGCGCACGCGCTCCACGCCGCTCTGCGCGCTGATGATCGTGTAGAACAGGATGACGGCGCCGAAGCCGCAGCAGATGACGTCGAGGAACGAGAGGCTGAAGACCTCGACGTTACGCCGCCGTGCCATGGCCTTCCCCGACCGAGATCAGCTCCAGTTCCACCCCGGGGTCGCCGATGCGCACGCGATCGCCCGCGCGAAGCCGCGCCCGGCCCGCGACCCGCTCGCCGTTGATCCAGGTGCCATGACGGCTGTGGTCCACCAGCACGACCTGCCCTGCCTCGCGGCACAGGCTGCAGTGCAGCCGCGAGACGCCCGCCAGCCCGTCCGCCAGCGCGACACCGCCCGCGGCGGGGCTGCGCCCGACCTCGAGCACGCCGCTCTCGACCACCGGCAGCGGCAGCGCCCGTCCGGACCACAGCAGGTGCGTCGGCCGCACGGCGTCGGCCTCCTCGCGACCGAGCGACGCGCGCCAGGCCACGGCGTCGGGCAACGGCTCGTCCCGCGCGGGGACGCCCCGCAGCAGCGGCACCCGCGCCGCATCGCGCACGTCCGGCGCGGGCAGCAGCGACGCGGCGCGCGCCGCCAGCCCGGGTGCGCAGGCCAGCAGCTCGCAACCCGCGAACTCGCCCATCGCCTCGCGCAAGCCCGGCAGGCCGGCGACGGCCGCATCGGCGACGACCGCCACCGGCGCACCCGCGGGACGCAGCTCGTGCATCATCCCGACCAGGTCGCGGTAGAGTCCCTCGCCGCGCGCGGCGAACTGGTCGCGGCTCAGCGTCACCTGCAGCGGGCCGCTGCCGCCGGGCAGCTCGAGGGTCGCGACGCCTTCGGCGGCCGCCCGCGCGGCGGCGTCGGGCAGCAGCTCGTACAGGCGCTGCTCGCTGGCCGCCTCGTGCAGCGGGTCGAAGCGCGTGCGCAGCACCATCGCCTCGCTCACCAGCTGCAGCCAGGATTCGTGCAGCGACAGCAGCCCCCCGGACGTGCGCACGCGAGCCGACCGTCGGCGCGACTCGGTGCCGTTGCAATCGATGCGGGTGACGGCCGCGTGGTGGAGGCCGACCTCGAGGACCAGCGCCGTGCCGCGCAGCGCCAGCGCGGCGCCGAGCAGCGCCGCGGCATCGACGAAGCCCGCCACCGGCAGCGACTCGGCACGGCAGACGGCGAGCACCTCGGACAGCGCGCCGGTACCGAACGCGGCGGGCACGGCAACCTGC
>JBIIDW010000550.1:0-2525 GCA_044238215.1 Steroidobacteraceae bacterium | reverse complement strand
GTGGGGAGCGGCCGTGGGGGGCAGCTCGACGCCGAATTCCGCCGCCAGCTCCCGCAGCAGCTGCCACTCCTGCTCGCGCGCGGAAGGCGGCGACAGCAGCGCGAGGCAGGTCACGCGCGCCGGCGCGCGCAGCGGCAGCGGCGGCCGGGCGTGGACTTCGTCGTTGAGCTCGAGTCGAAGCGGGTGGTCGGCGGGAAGGCCCACGGGTGCCTCCGGAGGGGACTGCGCGACGATACCCCGCCGGCGTTCAGGACGACAACGTGATTTCCGGGCGGGCGGCCGGCGGCGCGCCGGCGAGCGTGGCGACGAGTTCCGCCACCTCGGCGGGGCGCTCCTCGTGCGCGAGGTGGCCGAGGCCCGGCAGCGCGTGGATCCGCGCCGACGGCACCAGCGAGCGCACCCTGACCGCCTCGCCCGGCAGGATCATGCGGTCCTCGGAACCGACCACCAGTTCCAGCGGCACGGCGAGCCGCGGCAGGTCGCGCTCCAGCGTCCGCGGGTCCCACATCGCCATCATCGACAGTGCGGCGCGCGCGTGCGGGGGGCTCTCCACCAGACGGCGATAGAGCTGCCTGCCGCGCTCGTCGAGGCGGGAACCCGTCTTGGCGAGCATGCGCTCGACCACCGTCGGGTCGGCCGCGGCGCGGCTGGAAAACAGGCCGGGCAGCCATTCGCCCGTGGCGAGCCACCGGGTCACACCGCCCAGCGACGGGTGGCGCAGGCCGGCGAGCGGCAGCAGCGCGCCGTTGAGGCTGACGATCCCGCGGGGCGCGACCTGCCGGTCGAGCACCATGCGCGCCGCCACCGCCGCTCCGGCGGAGTGGCCCACCACCCACTGCGGATCGAGCTGGAGCGCGCGCAGCAGCGCCGCGACGGCATCGGCCATCGCCGGCATCGACAGGCCTGCGGCACCCGGCGAGGAAGTGAAGGCGTGCCCCGGCAGGTCGGGCGCGATGACCCGAAACCGGCGCGCCAGCAGCGGCGCGAAATCGCGCCAGGAGTGCGTGGAGGCGCCCGTGCCGTGCAGCAATAGCAGCAGCGGACCGGCGCTGCCGAACTGCTGGACGTGCCAGCGCAGGCGGCCCGCGTCGACGAAGCGGCTCGCGGGGCGGTTCGGCCAGCCGTCGCCGTCCTGCTGCCAGTCGAGTGCCCGCGGGGCATTGCCCATGGCGCGATGTTACAGGCGCGGCACGGCGTCCGGCGCGGCCGGCAGTGGCGCCGGGCTCACGGCAGCGGCCTCAGGTCCCGCAGGTAAGCGGCGGCCCGCGCGCGATAGCCCGCCGCCGCGCGCGCGATCAGCGCGAGGTCGCGCTCCGTGACCTCGCGCACGACCTTGCCGGGCGAGCCCATCACCACCGAACCGTCGGGGATGACCTTGTCGGGCGGGATGAACGCGTTGGCGGCGATCAGGCAGTTGCGGCCCACGACCACGCGGTCCATGACCATCGCACCGTTGGCGATCATCGAGTCGTCGCCAACCGTGGCGCAGTGCAGGAAGGCCATGTGGCCAACCGTGACGCGGGCGCCGAGCCGCGTCGGGAACCCGGGGTCGGTATGGATGACGCTGCCGTCCTGCACGTTGCTGCCCTCGCCGACCTCGATCCAGTCCGAGTCGCCGCGCAGCACGACGTTGAACCAGACACTGGAGCCCGCCGCGAGGCGCACGCTGCCGATGACGTCGGCGGAAGGCGCCACGTAGACGCCCTCCGCGATGTCGGGTCGACGCTCACCGATGGCGTAGATCATCCGGGTTCACTCCGCGGCACGCAGCAGCGCCAGCCAGTCGGTCGCGGCCGGACCGAAGGCGACGAAATCCGGATTCAGCAGCGCGGGCTTGGCGTTGTAGTCCAGCGGCTGCCCGTCGAGCCGCAGCACGCGGCCACCGGCACCCTCGACCACGGCCTGCGCGGCCGCGGTGTCCCACTCGGAGGTCGGGCCGAGCCGTGGGTACACGTCAGCCCTGCCTTCCGCCAGCAGGCAGAACTTCAGCGAACTGCCCATCGAGACCAGTTCGTGCGCGCCGACGCGCGCGAGGAAGCCGTCGAGCGACGCGCCACGGTGCGAGCGGCTGCCGACGACACGGACGACGGGCGCAGGCCGTGCGCTGACGAGGATCGGCGCCGGCGCAGCGCCGCCGGCCCCGGCGCGCCAGCTGCCGAACCCGGGCAGTCCCCAGTACTCGACTCCGGTGACCGGCACCTGCACCACGCCCAGCACCGGCCGGTGGTCCTCGACGAGCGCGACGTTGACGGTGAACTCGCCGTTGCGCGACAGGAATTCCTTCGTGCCGTCGAGCGGATCGACCAGCCAGTGCCGGCGCCAGCCCGCGCGCTGCTCCCAGGGGATGTCGGCGGCTTCCTCGGACAGCACGGGCACGCCGGGCAGCAGCGCCTCGAGCCCGGCAACCAGGATGCGGTGAGCGGCGAGATCGGCCTCGGTCAGCGGCGAGTGATCGGCCTTGCGCGCCACCACGCCCGGGCCGGCCGCGGCGGCATAGACCCCGAGGATCGCCGCCGCGGCACGCC
>JBIIDW010000549.1:0-2528 GCA_044238215.1 Steroidobacteraceae bacterium | reverse complement strand
GCATTGGTCCAGACCCCGAGGAATACCGAGTGACCGTTTTCAAGAAAACCTTCCAGTACGGCCCGACGACGCTGACCCTCGAGACGGGTGAGGTCGCGCGCCAGGCGAATGCCGCCGTCGTCGCCTCGATGGGCGACACCGTCGTCCTCTGCACCGCCGTGGCCGCCAAGGCGCCCACGCCGGGTCGCGACTTCTTCCCGCTCACCGTGAACTACCAGGAGAAGACCTACGCCGCGGGCCGCATCCCGGGCGGCTTCTTCAAGCGCGAGGGCCGTCCGACCGAGAAGGAGACGCTGACCTCCCGCCTGATCGACCGACCGATCCGGCCGCTGTTCCCGGACGGCTTCTACAACGATGTGCAGGTCGTCGCCACCGTCGTCTCCCTCGACCCGGACCTCGACGCCGACATCCCGGCCATGATCGGCGCCTCGGCTGCGCTGGCCCTGTCCGGCGTGCCGTTCAACGGTCCGATCGCCGCGGCGCGCGTCGGTTACCGCGACGGCGGTTACCTGCTGAACCCCACCGCCAAGGACCTGCAGTCCTCGGAACTCCAGCTGGTCGTCGCCGGCACCCGCGACGGCGTCATGATGGTGGAGTCCGAAGCCAAGGGCCTCTCCGAGGACGTCATGCTCGGGGCGGTGGTGTTCGGTCACGAGCAGATGCAGGTGGCGGTCAAGGCCATCAACGAACTCGTCGCCGAGTGCGGCAAGCCGCGCTGGGAGTGGAAGGCCGACGCGGCGAGCGCCGCGCTCGAGAAGGCGGTCGAGGACGCGGCGGGCGCCGCGCTGGCCGACGCCTACCGGATCATCGAGAAGCAGGCGCGCTATGCCCGCGTCGGTGAGATCAAGAAGGCGGCCATTGCGGCGCTGAGCGGCGGTGACTCGCCGGCCTTCACCGCCGACCAGGTGGACGACCAGCTGTTCAAGCTCGAGAGCAAGATCGTTCGGCAGCGCATCCTCAACGGCGAGCCGCGCATCGACGGGCGCGACTCCCGCACCGTTCGCCCGATCACCGTCAAGGTGGGCGTGCTCCCGCGTACCCACGGCTCCGCGCTGTTCACGCGCGGCGAGACGCAGGCCCTCGTGGTCACCACGCTGGGCACGGGCCGCGACGCGCAGATCATCGACGCGCTCGAGGGCGAGCGGCGCGAACCGTTCATGCTGCACTACAACTTCCCGCCGTTCTCGGTCGGCGAGACCGGGATGATGTCCGGGCCCAAGCGTCGCGAGATCGGCCACGGCAACCTCGCGCGCCGCGGCGTCAGCGCCGTGATGCCCGACATGGCCAAGTTCCCGTACGTCGTCCGCGTCGTCTCCGAGATCCTGGAGTCCAACGGCTCGTCGTCCATGGCTTCGGTCTGCGGCGCCTCGCTGTCCATGATGGACGCTGGCGTGCCGTTGAAGGCACCGGTCGCCGGCGTCGCCATGGGGCTCGTGCTCGAGGGCGGTCGCTACAAGGTCATCACCGACATCCTCGGCGACGAGGACCACCTCGGCGACATGGACTTCAAGGTCGCCGGCACCAAGGACGGCGTCACCACGCTGCAGATGGACATCAAGGTCGAGGGCATCACGCCCGAGATCATGAAGGTCGCGCTCGAGCAGGCGAAGGAAGGCCGCCTGCACATCCTCGGCGAGATGAACAAGGTCCTGTCCTCTCCCCGCGAGAAGATGTCCGAGTGGGCGCCGTCGATCATCACGATCAAGATCGATCCGGAGAAGATCCGCGACGTCATCGGCAAGGGCGGCGCCGTGATCCGGCAGATCACCGAGGAAACCGGCACCACCATCGACATCGATAACGACGGCACCGTGCGCATCGCGTCCGTCAGCGGAGCGGCTGGCCGCGAGGCCCAGGCCCGCATCGAGCTGATCACCGCCGACGTCGAGGTTGGCCGGGTTTACGAGGGCCGCGTCGCGCGTCTGATGGATTTCGGCGCGTTCGTCACGATCCTGCCGGGGCGTGACGGCCTCGTGCACATCTCGCAGATCTCGAACGAGCGTGTCGAGCGCGTCTCGGAAAAGCTCGCCGAGGGCGACGTGGTGCGCGTGAAGGTCCTCGAGGTCGATCGGCAGGGCCGCGTGCGCCTGTCGATGAAGGACGTCGAGGAGCGCTAGGCGCGTCCGGCTCCCAGGTTCGGCGGCACCGGAATCTTCCGCGTGCCGCCGAATCCTTTCTCGCTCCAGTGGGTCGCGGCCCACCCCCAGATCGCTTCAAGGTCGCATTCGGCATCTGCCGGCGGCGCCGGTTGCCCCAGCAGTTCCAGCAGGGCGGCCAGCGTGCGGCATGGATCGGTTGCATCGACCGGCACCGAGCGTCGCGACTTCGCGAGCTTGCTGCCGTCCGGCTCCACCAGCAGGGGCACGTGCAGGTAGGTCGGGACGCGCAGCCCAAGCGCCTGGTGCAGCGCGATCTGCACCGGTGTGCCGTCGAGCAGGTCCGCGCCGCGGACCACGTCCGTGACGCCCTGGTCCGCGTCGTCCAGCACGACCGCAAGCGGATACGCATGCAGACCGTCTCGGCGACGG
>JBIIDW010000548.1:0-2529 GCA_044238215.1 Steroidobacteraceae bacterium | reverse complement strand
CGTCTGGACGCGCGGCGCCAGCGGCGATCGCGCGCGCCTCTACCACTCGACGGCACTGCTGCTGCCCGACGCCACGGTGCTGGTGGCCGGCGGCGGCGCACCCGGACCGCAGGTCAACACCAACGCCGAGATCTACTCGCCGCCCTACCTGTTCGACGCGAACGGGCTGCGCACCGCGCGCCCGACTCTCGGCGGCGCTCCGGCCTCGGTGGCGATCGGCAAGACCTTCTTCGCCAACTGGGGCGGCGGCAGGTCGATCTCGCGGGTGACGATGGTGCGCACCGGCTCCGCCACGCACGGCTGGAACATGGACCAGCGCTTCGTGGAGCTGACGTTCCGCGTGCAGGGCAACCAGCTTGCGATCCAGGCGCCCTCGCGCGCGACCGACGCGCCGCCGGGCTTCTACATGCTGTTCGTCATCGATTCGGCCGGCGTGCCGTCGGTCGCCAGCATGGTCCAGGTCGGCGTCGCGCCGAACCCGAATCCCGCCACCGTTCCGGTGCTGACCAACCCGGGCAACCGCTCGACCGCCGCAGGCTCGGCTGTGTCGCTGCAGCTCGCGGCGACCGACCCGAACGGCGACGTGCTGGGCTACGGCGCGAGCGGCCTGCCGCCCGGTGTGAGCATCAACGGCACCACGGGTGTCATCAGCGGCACGCCCACCACCGCGGGCACCTACGACGTGGTCGCGTCGGCCAGCGACGGCGTCAACTCGACCACCGCGCGCTTCGTCTGGACGGTCACGGCAGGCGGCGGTGGCACGCCGCCGCTGGCGCTGCAGCCGCCCGTGCCGCCCGGCCCCAGCATGGCCAACGCGGACGTGACGTTCACCGTGAGAGCCGTCAACGCGGTCAACGCCCGCTTCCGTTGGCAGTTCGGTGACGGCACCGACCCGACGCCCTGGTCGTCGAACGCCTCGATCACCTACCGGTTCAACGCGCCCGGCGTGTACTACGTCCGCGTGACCGCGACGGACGATCGCGGCCGCGAGGTCACGGAGACGATCGTGCACACCGTGTACCTGCCGACCACCGACAAGGTTCCGGCGATGTCGTCCAGCATCGCGACGCGGCAGCCGCCCGCCGGCAACCCGCAGGTCTGGGTGGTCAACCCCGACAACGACTCCGTATCGGTGTTCGACGCGACGACGCGCCAGCGGCTCGCGGAGATCGCCGTGGGCACCGCGCCGCGCACGCTGGCCGTCGCTGCCGACGGTCGCGTCTGGGTCGCCAACCGCCAGTCGGCGTCGATCAGCGTGATCGACCCGGGTTCATTGAGGGTCACGCGCACGATCGCGCTGCCGCGGGCGTCGCAGCCGTACGGCATCGTGTTCTCGCCGGACGACGGACGGGCCTACGTGGCCCTCGGCGGGCTCGGCCAGGTGCTGCGTTTCGACCCGCAGACCTTCGAGCGCACCGGCACGCTGAGCGTGGGCGGCGACGTCCGGCACCTGGCGATCGCCGCGGACGGCGGCAAGATGCTGGTGTCGCGCTTCATCACGCCGCCGCTGCCGGGCGAAGGCACGACGAGGGTCACGCCGGGCAGCGCCGGCGGCCAGGTCGTGCTGGTCGACGTCGGCGGTTTCTACGTCTGGAAGACGATCGTGCTGCAGACCAGCACGATTACCGACAGCGAGCGCCAGGGGCGCGGCGTGCCGAACTACCTCGGCGCGCCCGCGATCTCGCCCGACGGCATGCAGGCGTGGGTGCCTTCGAAGCAGGACAACGTCCAGCGCGGCACGGCGCGCGACGGCCGCGCGCTCGACTTCCAGAACACGGTCCGCGCGATCAGCTCGAAGATCGACATGTCGATCGGGCTGGAGCACGGCGAGGCGCGCGTCGACCACGACAACGCGAGCCTCGCCAGCGCGGCGATCTACGACCGCCGCGGCATCTACCTGTTCGTCGCACTCGAGACGAGTCGCGAGATCGCGGTCATCGATGCGCACAACCACTGGGAGCTGTTCCGGATCGACGCAGGAAGGGCACCGCAGGGCCTCGCGCTGTCGCCGGACGGCAACCAGCTGTTCGTCAGCAACTTCATGGACCGCACCGTCGGCGCCTACGACCTGCGGCCGCTGCTGACGCGCGGCGCGACCGAGGCTCCGCTGCTGGCGACCATGGGCACGGTGGTCACCGAGAAGCTGACGCGCGACGTGTTCCTCGGCAAGCAGCTCTTCTACGACGCCCGCGACACGCGACTCGCCCGCGATCGCTACATGAGCTGCGCGAGCTGCCACCACGACGGCGGGCACGACGGTCGCACCTGGGACCTGACCGGCTTCGGCGAAGGGCTGCGCAACACGGCCAGCCTGCGCGGTCGGGCCGGCATGGGACAGGGCTTCCTGCACTGGAGCGGCAACTTCGACGAGGTGCAGGACTTCGAGGGCCAGATCCGCACGCTCGCCGGCGGCTCGGGCCTGATGAGCGACGCACTGTTCAACGCCGGCACGCGGCGCCAGCCGCTGGGCGACGCCAAGGCCGGGCAGAGCCAGGACCTCGACCGGCTCGCGACGTACGTTGCGTCGTT
>JBIIDW010000547.1:0-2532 GCA_044238215.1 Steroidobacteraceae bacterium | reverse complement strand
CAGGTTGACGACGTCGTAGGACGGCGAGATGAACGGGAACACCTCGTAGCGCAGCGCGAAGGTGTTCGAGAGCTGGTCGCTGCGGTGGCTCCACTCGGCGCGGACGAAGCCGTCGAGCGAGCCCAGCTGGCGCGAGTACTCGGCGTGGGCGCCGAAGGTCCACTCCGGGGCGTTGATCAGGCGCTTGCCGCTCGCGTTGATCACCGCGCCGTCGATCAGCGCGTTGGTGTACTGACCGTACTTGGCGTCGAGCCAGCCGACCTGGCCGCCGACACGGAAACCCTCACCGAGCACCGCCTGCACGCTCACCTCGGCGCCCTGGCTGGTGGCCGACGTGGCGTTGTCGACGCCCGTTACGCCGCGCAGCAGGCCGGTGACCGGGTCGATGAACTGGAAGCGGATGAACTGCTGGACGTCCTTCCAGTCCATGTAGAACGCCGACACGTCGACGCGCAGGCGCCGGTCCATCAGCTCGGCCTTCCAGCCGACCTCGTAGTTCCAGAGTTCCTCGGGATCGTACTCGTTGCGCAGCTGCGCCGTGCCCGTGGTCTGGGTGCCGCCCGACTTGAAGCCCTTCGAGGCCGTGGCGTAGAACAGGCCTGCGTCGACGTCGTAGCTCAGCGTGACGCGCGGCGAGAAGTCGGTGAAGCTGGCGTCGCGGTCATTGTTGCCGGTGATGACCGTGTTGGAGCGCGTCTGGCCCAGCGTGTCGATCTTCTCGCTGGAATAGCGCCCGCCGACGACCAGCTTGAGCTGCTCGCTGAAGCTCCAGGTGGCCTCGCCGAACAGCGCCCAGTAGTCGGTGTCGGTGGCCGAATCGGCCCCGGTGACCTCGAAGCCGTTCGGACGCCCGAGCGGGCTCTGCGCGCCGTGGTAGGTCGACTGGTCCTGCACGCCGGTGTCGCGGCCGACGATGGCACCGACGCTCCAGGCGAGCCGCTGCGGGTTGCGCGACTGCAGGCGGACCTCGGCGCTCTCGGACTCGCGCTCGATCAGCAGGTCCTCGTAGAACGCGTCGATGCTGCCGCCGTCGACGTCGCCGAAGTTGTAGAGGCTGGACTCGAGCTTGCCCGCGACGGCCGTGAGCTGCACCGCGTCGAAATCGTAGGTGAACCGGGTGCTGAGATACTTGAAGTCCGAGCCGACCGACTGCTTGCGGTTGAAGTTCACGAAGTTGCGGTTCGTCGGGTAGAAGCCGACGCCGTCGGGGTTGGCGACGTTGCCGGGGCGGTTCTGGTAGTACACCGCGCGCCAGGTGGCCGTCAGGAAGCCGGTCGGCACGCCGACGCGCATGCCCTCCTCGCCCTCGGTGTTGCTGTAGTTGAAGTCCCAGGTGAGCCGCTCGTTCGGCGCCCAGCGCAGCGTCACGCGCGCGGTCTTGAAGTCGCCGTCGTTGCCGCCGCCCACAGGGTTGATGTTCTTGATCCAGCCGTCGGTTTCGCGGATCTGGCCGGAGGCGCGCAGCGCCAGCGTCTCGGTGAACGGCACGTTGACGATCAGGTGACCCTCCTGGGTACCGTGATTGCCGATGCCGAGGCCGACTTCGGAGAAGAACTCCTGCGTGGGCTTCTTCGTGACCACGTTGATGGCGCCACCGACGGCGTTGCGGCCGAAGTAGGTGCCCTGCGGGCCGCGCAGCACCTCGATGCGCTCGAGGTCGAGGATCTCGGGGTTGCTGGTGCCGACCGCGACGTTGAATTCGTCGATATAGAAGGCGTACGTGGACGAGCGCACGTCGACGAAGGGGTTCAGCTGGTTGGAGATGCCACGCAGGCTGATCTCCTTGCGGTCGCGCGAACCGAGCGACACGAAGCTGACGTTCGGAACCTCGGCGAGCACGTCCTCGACGCTGCGGATGTTCTGCTTCTCGATCGCGGCGGCGCTGATCGCGCTGACCGGGATGGGCACGTCCATCAGCGATTCGCTGCGGCGCTGGGCCGTGACGATGATCTCGTCGAGTGCGGTGGCATCACCGGCCTGCTGCGCGGCTGCGGGCAGCGCAGCGGCCAGGGCGAGCGCCACGGCGGACGCGACGGTGACGGGGGACGGGGCACCGGCAGGGCGGCGGACGGTCTGGGAGGTGGGCGGGTTCATGGGTGGTGTCCTCGGCGAAGTCATTCGGTCCAGCACTGCGCATCGAGCGGACCCTTGGCGGGGTCGAGCGTCGAGCGGACCAGCACGATGGTGGAGATGCGGTCGCCGCGCAGCTCGGCGTGGCCGGCCGCGAGCGAGCAGGAGACCGTGCCGTCGCGGCGGCTGCGGATCACGTGGTAGGTGTAGATCCGGTCGCCCGACTGGAACACGCGCTTGAACGGCACGACGATCTCGACGTCGCCGCCACCTGCCTGGATGCGCTGGAAGTGCGCCGCCCAGCCGTCGAGGCCGCGGATGACTTCCTTGCCCTCGAGCACCAGCGTCGCATCGGGCGTGAACCACTGGCTGAACCCCGCGGCGGTGTAACCACCGGGAACCTTGTAGGTCGCATTCCACCAGACGAAGAACCGCGACAGGACGTCGCCGGCGGGCTCGGTC
>JBIIDW010000546.1:0-2533 GCA_044238215.1 Steroidobacteraceae bacterium | reverse complement strand
TGGTGCTGCCCGCGTCGCCCATGAAGACGCGCCAGCGCCGCGTGGGCAGCAGCGGCAGGTTGTAGCAGAGGAACCCTGCGGTCACCGCGACCACGGCGACGCCGAGCGCGGCGAGCGTGAACGCGCCGCCCCCCAGCGCGAGCTGCGTGAATCCAGCGAACGTGACCAGCGCGCAGCCGCCCGCGAGCCCGTCGAGACCGTCGAGCATGTTGAAGGCGTTGATCATCGCGACCGTCGCCACCACCGTGAACACCGCGGCGAACGGCCCCAGGCCGATGCGACCGAACCCGAGCAGGTCGCCGACGTGCGGCACCGCGTAGCCGGTCAACGCGACGAGGGCCGCAGCAGCGACCAGTTGGCCGAGCAGCCGGGTACGCGGCCGCAGGTCGTTCCGGTCGTCGACGAACCCCAGCAGCAGCATGGCGCCGGCGAGGCCGAGGATCACGTAGCCGTAGCGGTCGAGCGCCGCGCCGTGCAGAGACACCACCAGGAGACCCGCGAACATGCCGAGACCGCCCACCGCCGGCACGGCCCCATGGTGCGTCTTGCGACCGCCCGGCTGGTCGAGAACACCGAGCGCTTCGGCGCGCGAGCGCAGCAGCGCGATGGCGATGATCGCCACCGGCAGCGCCAGCCAGCTCAGGGTGTAGGACAACGCGGATCCTCTGCCGCGAGGCACGAACGACAATCAGGCAAGTTTATTGCCAAAGTGAACGGAATGCGATACGGGATTTCGCGAACCCGGTCACACGGTTGACATAAAACGCCGCTGTGTACGGCGTCAGTGTGCGCCGGCCGCCTACCGGCCGCCACGAGGGCGTGGCGCAAAGGCCGCCCGCGACTCAGCGTACCGGCCGGAAGATCAGCGGATAGCGGAAGTCGCGCCCCTCGCGGCACTGCTCGGCGGCCGCGAACGGCATCACCAGCCCGAGCACGACGATGACGATCAGCAGGTAGCCGCCGACTTCCAGGTACAGGAGCGGCAGGCTCAGCAGCACGCCGATCCACAGCGTCAGCTGGAAGTTCAGCGCCTCCCGGGCCTGGCGCGCCAGGTAGCGCGAGTCGACGCGTCGCCGGCGCCAGGTCAGCAGCGGCAGCAGCATCGGCACCACCAGGAAGAACACCACACCGGTCAGGTGCAGCCGTGCGGCGGCGCTGCGCTCGTGCCGCGTGGGCGGACGCCACGCCGGGGGCGGGTTCGGCGGCACAGGCCCTGGCGACGGAGCCTCGCCGGGCGGACTGGGTTCGGGCGTGTCCACGCGTGTCTCGGGCGCCTGCGCAACGATTTTTCTTTGATGGCGCAGGCCTACGGTACCGCTCGCAGGCAGCGCCGCGCAACCCTCAGACGACGATGACCTCCTCGCCTGGCGCGTTCAGCAGCTCGCAGCCATCGCCGGTGATCAGCACGAGGTCTTCGCGGTGCGCGGAGCCGCCGATGCCGGTGTCGATGACCGGGCAGTCGATGCTCAGCACCATGCCCGCCTCCAGCACGCGCTCCGCCGCGAACGGCAGGTCAGTGTGCTGCAGGCCGACACTGTGCGGCGTGATCCGCACGCCGAGCTCGCCATCCACGGCGCGCAGCGCTGCCTGGCCGGTCGCCTGGATGTCGCCATAGCTGATTCCAGGCCGCAGGCGTGCGCGGATCGCCTCCCAGGCGGCGTGGATCGCGGCGGTCGTCCGTCGCATCACCGCGGGCGGCTCGCCGAGGCTGACGGTGCGACCGTAGTCGCCGTGGTAGCCGCCGTACTGGCTGACGCAGTCGATGTAGAACACCTGCCCGTCGCGCAGCCGCCCGTCCCACGCGTCGGTGATCGCGCGGTCGACCACCATCCAGACCCCCGAGCCGCCACGGCGGGCCACCTCGGCGTTGAAGACGGCGCGCAGCTCGCCGTACCCGGCGCCGGCGCGCGCCGCCCGCGCCGCGACCAGTGCGGCCTCCGACGTGTTGCGCTGCGCGATGCGCAGCCGCGCGATTTCGGCGGCCGACTTCACCGCGCGCAGTTCGGCGACCGTGACCGGCTGCGAGTGATCGAAACCGACGCGGCCGCCGGCCACACCGAGCTGCCGCAGCGCCCGCTCCAGCGCGGCCTGAGCCGTCGCCTGCGGCGGCCGCCGCGCGATCTCGCGGCGCGTGGCCTGCGCACGCACACGCTCGAGCGGGTCAAGCGGCGCGAGCCCGCGGTCGCGGTAGATGGCGGGCTCGCCCGCGGCGTCCTCGTACAGGAACGCGATCACGCCGCCGTCCTGCGCGGCCTCCGGGGCGTGCAGCTGCGCGTGGCGAGCGTAGTAGATCGGCGCCGGCATGATCAGCGCCACCGGCTGCCCCGGGTCTCGCGGCAGCACCGCGCAGGCGCCCGCGTCGGCCGAGTGGCGCGCCGCAAGCAGCGGCACCTCGTAGCCCGTGGCATGGAACACCCCGAGCGGATGCGCGAGCACCAGCGCATCCAGCCCGTGGCGCTCCAGCACCATGGCGGCGCGCTCGCGATCGAGCAGCGGGGCGGCCGGATCGATCGCCTCGTGCATGACTCGCCGC
>JBIIDW010000544.1:0-2537 GCA_044238215.1 Steroidobacteraceae bacterium | reverse complement strand
GGCGTTGTGCAGGATGTTGGCGGTCTCGGTCATCTCGACCATGAACGTCGAGCGGCCGCCGGCCAGGTCGTCGCCGGCGCCGATGCGGGTGAAGATGCGGTCGAGCGGACCGATCACGGCCGACTCGGCGGGCACGAAGCTGCCGACGTGCGCCAGCAGCGCGATGAGCGCCACCTGGCGCATGTAGGTGGACTTGCCGCCCATGTTCGGGCCCGTGATCACCAGCATCCGGCGCGCCGCGTCGAGCTGCAGGTCGTTCGGCACGAACGGCTCCTGCAGGAACTGCTCGACCACCGGGTGGCGCCCGCCGGTGATGCGCAGCACCGGCGCGTCGACCAGCGACGGCTCGCTCCAGCGCAGCGCCGCGGCGCGCTCCGCCAGCGTGGCGAGCGCGTCGAGCTCCGCGATCGCCTCGGCCGTGCGCTGCAGGGGGCCGAGGCCGTCGATCAGCCGCTGCAGCACGCCGTCGTACAGTTCCTTTTCGCGCGCGAGCGACTTCTCGCGCGCGCCCAGCACGCGGTCCTCGAAGCTCTTCAGCTCGGGGGTGATGAAGCGCTCGGCGTTCTTAACGGTCTGCCGGCGCAGGTAGTCGGCCGGCACGCGCTCGGCCTGGCTGCGCGGCAGCTCGATGAAGAAGCCCTGCACGCGGTTGAAGCCGAGCCGCAGCTGCGCGAGCCCGGTGCGCTCGCGTTCGCGCGCCTCCAGCTCCAGCAGCCATGCATCGGTGTCGGTGGAGATCCGCCGCAGCTCATCGAGCTCGGCGTCGAAGCCCGGGGCGATCACGCCGCCGTCGCGCAGGAACGCGGGCGGCTCCTCGACGATGGCGGTGCGCAGCAGCGCGAGCTCGCCGTCGTGGGTGCCCACCTCGGCGAGCCGCTCGGCGAGCAGCGGCGAGTCGAGCGCGGCCAGCGCGGCGCGCAGCGCGGGCAGCGCCGCCAGCGCCAGCCGCAGGCCGGCGAGGTCGCGCGGGCGCGCCGAGCGCAGGGCCACGCGGCCGAGCATGCGCTCCACGTCGCCGATCGGCCGCAGGCGGTCGCGAAGCGCCTCGAATCCGCGGCCGTCGACCAGCGCCGCGATCGCGTGGTAGCGACGACGCAGCGCCGCGTGGTCGGTCAGCGGCCGGTTGACCAGCCGGCGCAGGGCCCGCGCGCCCATCGCCGTCACGGTGTGGTCCAGCAGCGCCATCAGCGTGGCGCCCTCGCGCCCGCTCGTGCTCGAGTCGATCTCGAGGTTGCGGCGCGTGACCGCGTCGACCTGCAGCGCGTCGCCGCGCTCCTCGACGCGCAGCGCGCGCAGATGGGGCAGGGCCGTGCGCTGCGTGTCGCGCACGTACTGCAGCAGTGCGCCCGCGGCGCCGATCGCCCGCGGCAGGTTGTCGGCGCCGTAGCCGGCGAGATCGAGCGTGCCGAGCTGGTCGGTCAGCAGTCGCGAAGCCGCGGCGAGTTCGAAGTGCCAGGGCGGGCGCTCGCGCACCGCCGTCGCGTCCGCGATCGCCGGCTCGGTCGCGGTGGAATCCGGCACCAGCAGTTCGGCGGGGCGCAGGCGCTCCAGTTCGGCGGCGAGGGCTGTCTCGCCATCACCCTCGAGCACCGTGA
The DNA here is from genome assembly GCA_044238215.1 of Steroidobacteraceae bacterium. GTDB lineage: Bacteria > Pseudomonadota > Gammaproteobacteria > Steroidobacterales > Steroidobacteraceae > UBA964. Next base: position 942 of record JBIIDW010000544.1, on the reverse strand, counting down.
ACAGCCCGGCGCCGAGGTCCAGCCACGCGAGACCGAAGCGCGTGCCCTCGCGCAGCAGGGCGGCGAGCAGCGTCTCCCGCCGCTCGTCGAGCATCGCCGCGTCGGTGACCGTGCCCGGCGTGACGACGCGCACCACGCGGCGCTCGACCGGGCCCTTGGACTTCGCCGGGTCGCCGACCTGCTCGCAGATCGCCACCGACTCGCCGCGCCGCACCAGCCGCGCCAGGTAGTTCTCGACGCTGTGGTGGGGCACGCCGGCCATCGGGATCGGCGCGCCGGCCGACTGGCCGCGCGCGGTCAGCGTGATGTCGAGCAGCCGCGCCGCGCGCCGTGCGTCGTCGTAGAACAGCTCGTAGAAGTCGCCCATCCGGTAGAAGAGGAGCACGTCGGGGTGCTCCGCCTTCACGCGGAGGTACTGCTGCATCATGGGCGTGTGTTCCGGCACGCCCGGCGGGCGCGCCGCGCCCGCCTCGGTGGATTCCTCGGTCAAGCTCCCCGGGTCTCAGCCGACGTCGGCCTGCGCGGCCAGCGTCCTGAAGTCGTAGGTGCTCTCGTGCGGCGCACCGGCCACGCGCTGCACGAGCGCCGCGCGCTCGCGCTCGAGTTCCTTCGCCAGCTCGCCCTGCGGCACGAAGTCGTCGAGCGCCTTGCGGCTGATGACCTGCTTCTCCTGCAGCATGTGCTCGAGCACGGTCACGCGGTCGCGGAGGATCCACAGCTCCGCGAGCAGTTCGGTGTTCATCTTGACGACGTCGTCGAGCTCTTTCTGGCCGAGGTAGGGACGCTCGGGCCGGTCAACCGTCCTCATCTGCGCCGCCCCCCTCAGTTCGCCGCCGGCTTGCGGCCGCGGGTGACCCAGGGGTAGCCGCGCTGCTCGAGCGCGTATTCCTCGACGTCGACGAAGCCGGCGTCGCGCATCATCTGCGCGAGGTTGGCCATCGC
>JBIIDW010000545.1:0-2537 GCA_044238215.1 Steroidobacteraceae bacterium | reverse complement strand
CGCACCGATGTCGCAGTGCTCAAGATCGAGGCAGGCAACCTTCCGGTGGTGCGGATCGGCAATCCGTCGAAGCTGCGGCCGGGGCAGTGGGTGGTTGCGATCGGCTCTCCCTTCGGCTTCGACAACAGCGTGACCGCGGGTATCGTCAGCGCGACGGCGCGCGACCTGCCGGGCGGCGACAGCAACTACGTGCCGTTCATCCAGACCGACGTGGCGATCAATCCGGGTAATTCCGGCGGGCCGCTCTTCAACCTCGACGGCGAGGTCGTGGGCATCAACTCGCAGATCTACAGCCGCTCCGGCGGCTACATGGGCCTCTCGTTCGCGATCCCCATCGACCTCGCGAACGACATCAAGGACCAGCTGGTGAAGAATGGCCGCGTCAGCCGCGGCCGTATCGGCGTGAGCATCCAGGAGGTGAATGCGCAGTTCGCCGAGAGTTTCGGCCTGGATCGTCCGCGCGGTGCGCTGGTCGGTTCCGTCGAGCCGGGCGGGCCCGCCGACAAGGGCGGCGTCAAGGCGGGCGACATCATCCTCTCCGTCAACGGCCGCGTGGTCGAGCGCTCTGCCGAGCTCCCGACCATCATCGCGGCGGTGCGGCCGGGTGCCGACGCCACGCTCGAGGTCTGGCGCGAGCGCACCGTGCGCCGCCTCACGGTCCGCGTGGTCGAGCTCAACGACAACACGGAAGCCGTTGCAAGCGTTCCTGACAGGCAGCGTGACGCCGACCGTCTCGGCCTCGTGGTGCGCGAACTCGACGCCGCCGAGCAGCGACAGTCCAAGGCGGGCGGCGCCCTCGTCGTCGAGCAGGTCGACGGCGCTGCCGAGGACGCCGGCGTCCGCCCCGGCGACGTCATTCTCGGCGTCAACGGCCGCGCGGTGAAGAACCTCAAGGAACTGCGTGAGACCGTGTCGAGGGCAGGCAAGACGGTGGCGCTGCTCGTGCAGCGCGACGGAGTGCAGATCTTCCTGCCGGTCACGGCCGAGTGAGGCCGCCGCCACTTTGACAGATTCCGCCCCGGGCCGGTCCGGGGCGTGAGTCCGGTCAAGCCGGGCAGCGCGCGATGGCGCGTAGGCTCCCGGGATGCGAGTCACCGCCATCACCCAGATCTGGCCGAACCGGATCGAGCCGATGGCCGCTGCGTTCAACGTGCAGCAGTTCCGCGAGCTCGCGCGTTTCGACGAGGTCGAGGCGCTGGTTCCGCTCGAGGCCTTTCCGTTCCCCGCACTGATCGGGCAGGCACGCATGGCGCGGCTCCAGGCGCAACCTTGCCGGGAGGTCGTGGCGGGCATCCCGACCGTCTATTTCCGCCGGCCCTACGTGCCGAAGCTGGGCGCCCTGCTGGACGTGCCGGGCTACCTCGCGGCGCTGCTCCCGCACCTGCCGCGACTCGCGAGGGCCGACGTCCTGCTGGGCACCTGGGCCTACCCCGACGGCGTGGCGACGGTCCTGCTCGCCCGCATGCTGCGCAAGCCCTGCGTGATCAAGGTTCACGGCGACGACCTGCACGTCGTCGCCCGGCAGCGGCACGCGAGGCAGTGGCTGCGTCGGGTGCTGCCTCGTGCCGACGCGCTGGTGTCGGTGTCGCGGGGGCTGTCCGCGGAGCTCGAGGAACTGGGCGTCCCGGCCGCGCGTATCCACCAGGTTGCCAATGGCGTCGACACCGCCGTGTTCCGCGAGCGGGGCCGAGCCGCCGCCCGGCAACGCCTCGGTGTCGAGCCGGACCGGCGGGTGGCGTTGTTCGTGGGGCGTCACGAGCCGGAGAAGGGAATCGGGGAGCTGATGTGCGCGTGGGACCGCGTCGTGCAGGCCGTGCCGGGAGCGATGCTGGTGCTGGCCGGTGCCGGCACCTGGCAAGCCCGGGTCGAGGCGTGGGCTGCAGGCAGGCCCGACAGCGTGCGCGTGCTGGGAGAGCAGCCGCTGCCCGTGCTGGCGCAATGGCACGCGGCCAGCAACGTGTTCACGCTGCCGAGCTGGCGCGAGGGCACGCCGAACGCGCTGCTGGAGGCCCTCGCCTGCGGTCGGCCAGCGGTGGCAAGCGCCGTGGGCGGCATCCCCGATGTGCTGAGCGATCCGCGTCGCGGCCTGCTCGTGCCGCCGCGCGATGCCGAGGCACTCGCCGACGCGCTGGCAGTGGCGCTGCGTCGGGACTGGCCCCCCGCGTTCGAGATCGCGAGCGGTGTCCGTTCGTGGAGGCAGAGCGCGCTCGACCTTCGCGCGGTGCTCGAGGCCGTGCGCCGGGGCGTGCCGCAGGCGGTGCCGGCCGACATTGACCTGCAGCCCGTGCGGGTCGCGCCGCGGCCGCGGCCGCGGCCGGTCGCATCCGCGCCTGCGGGCCCGATCGGCGCGTACACGCCGGGCGAGCCGCGCGTTGCCCGGATTCCGGGTCGCGCGCGACGCGACGAGCCGCCTGCCGCCGAGTGGCCGTCGCCGCGGCGCTGAACCCCCGCTGCCAGGATGCCGTGACGCTTCGGGCGGGCAGGGCGCTGGTGTATCCTCGCCGACTGCCGAACCAACGGGAAATCCCGGGAATTCC
>JBIIDW010000543.1:0-2545 GCA_044238215.1 Steroidobacteraceae bacterium | reverse complement strand
TGCAGTTCTACATCGCGTGGGAACCTGCGGCGAACACGCTGCTGCGCAACGACGGCGACGGCACTTTCACCGACGTGACTGCCGGCTCCGGGGCTGACGGCATGGGGATCGGCTCGGGAGTCGGGGCAGCGGACGTCAATGCCGACGGCTTCCCGGACCTGTTCGTGACCAACCGCACCTACTACGCGATGGGCAAGCGCGTGAGCCCGCAGCCCGGCCAGAACCGCCTGTACGTCAACCGCGGTAACGCCAACGGCTGGATCAAGGTGCGGCTCGAGGGTCGTCGCAGCAATCGCGATGCCTACGGCGCGCGCATCACCGTCGTCGCCGGCGACCTGGTGCAGCATCACGAAAAGCAGAGCGCGCATGGCTACAACTCGACGAACGATTCGGTGGTCACCTTCGGTCTCGGCCGCCGGCCGGCCGTGGAGCGGATCGAGGTCGTCTGGCCCTCGGGCCACCGGCAGGTCGTCGAGGCCCCGCGGCTGCGCAGCACGGTGACCATCGTCGAGGACGGCGGGTGAGCGCGACGATGGACGGGCTGATGCTGATCGGCGGCGCGATGACCCGCGGCGCCGCGACCGGATGGATCGAGTCGACGAGCCCGGCCGATGAGACCCTGCTGGGTCGCGTACCCGACGCCACCGCCGACGACGTGCGGGACGCGGTCGCCGCCGCGGCGGCCGCGCAGCCGGCCTGGGCGGCGAAGTCGGTCTGGGAGCGCGCCGCGGCGCTGCGGCGGCTGGCCGCTGCGATCCGCGCGCGCGGTGCGGAGATCGTCACGCTCGAGGCACGCGACACCGGCAACACGATCGGCAAGCTGGGCGCAGACGTGCAGATCGCCGCGGCCTACCTCGAGTACTTCGCCGGCCTCGCCTCGGAAATGAAGGGTGAGACGGTGCCGGCCACGGCGAACGGACTGCACCTGACGCTGCGCGAACCCTACGGCGTGGTGGCGCGCATCGTGCCCTTCAACCATCCTTTCATGTTCGCGGCCGCCCACCTCGCCGCGCCGCTGGTGGCGGGCAACGCGGTGGTGATCAAGACCCCCGAGACGAGTCCGCTGAGCGGTTCGCTGCTGGGCGAACTGTGCCTCGAGCACCTTCCCGCCGGCCTGGTGAACATCGTGCACGGGAGGGGCCATCCGGCCGGCGACGCGCTGGTGCGGCATCCGGCGGTGCGGCGCATCGGCTTCACGGGTTCAGTGCCTACCGGCCTCGCGATCCAGCGCGCCGCGGCGGAGTCCGGGGTCAAGCACGTCACACTGGAACTCGGCGGCAAGAATCCCTTCATCGTGTTCCCCGACGCTGACCTCGATCGCGTCGTCGATCACGCGGTCTCGGGCATGAACTTCTCCTGGGCCGGCCAGTCCTGCGGCTCGACGAGCCGCCTGCTGCTGCACGAGTCGGTGCACGACGAGGTCGTCGAGCGCGTGGCTGCGCGGCTGCGTGCGCTGCGGCTGGGCGATCCGCTGGACCCGGCGTCGGAGATGGGGCCCGTAAACTCCAGGCGCCAGCACGAACGCGTGCTCGGCTTCATCGAGTCGGCGCGCGCCGAGGGAGCGCGGCTCGTCACCGGCGGGCGGCGTCCGCCGGGACCTGCGTTCGAGCGCGGCTACTGGGTGGAGCCCACGCTGTATGCCGACGTCGGTCCCGCGATGCGGGTCGCGCGCGAGGAAGTGTTCGGCCCGATCGTCTGCGCGCTGCGCTGGCGGACGGAGGATGAGGCCGTGCAGCTCGCGAATGCGGTCGAACTGGGTCTCACGGCAGCCGTCTGGACGCGGGATCTGGCCACGGCCATGCGGATGATGCGCCGCGTCGAGGCGGGCACCGTGTGGATCAACACCGCGGGGCAGCACTTCGTCGGCACCCCGTTCGGGGGCTGGAAGGACAGCGGCCTCGGCGGCGAGGAGTGTCTGGAGGAGCTGCTCGGCTACACCCGCGTCAAGGCCGTGCACGTGCTGCCTTGAGGGCACGCCAGATCAGCCACGCCGCGATCGGGTTCACCACGGCCGAGACCAGCGCCATCGATTCACCCAGCCGTGCCTCGTCGCCGAGCACGTAGTCGGTGACGAAGCCGACCGCAAACGGGCCGAGCGTCGCGCCCACCAGCGTCAACGCGAGCTGGTAGGCCGCGCCGAACTGCGCGCGCATCCGGTCGGACGTGATCGACTGCACCCACGCGCCGGCGGGACCGGTCGCAGCCGTGCCAAAGAAGAACGTGAAGAAGATCAGGGCCGCGTGGCCGGTCATCGTCGGCATGAACGGCGCGATCACCGACGGCAGCACGAGGCCGATGCCGCACCAGTTCAGCACGCGGAGCTTGCCGAAACGGTCGCCACGGGACTCGAGCCGGTCCGCCATCGCGCCGCCCCAGAAGGCGCCGAGCAGGCCCCCGACCAGTGCTACCGTGCCGAGTGTCGCGGCGGCCTCGGTAATGGTCGCGCCGTACTGCCGCTGGTAGAGCGCGGGAGTCCACGTCATCACCGAGAACGCGGTGATCGAGGTGGTGCCGTAGCCGACGAAGACGTAGCCGTAGGCGCCGA
>JBIIDW010000542.1:0-2549 GCA_044238215.1 Steroidobacteraceae bacterium | reverse complement strand
CGAGCCGAGGCTGGCGCTGGGCCGTGCGCTGCGCGGGATCGCCAGCGCCTGCATCGACGTTTCCGACGGGCTGCTCGGCGACCTTGGCAAGCTGGCGGCGGCGAGCGGCTGCGGCGCCGCGGTGGAGCTGGAGCAGCTGCCGATTTCCCCCGCGCTGTTGCGCTTCGCCGGCCGGCCGGGCGGCGAGCGGATGGTGCTGACCGGCGGCGACGACTACGAGCTGTGCTTCGCCGCGCCGCCCGGGCGGGCGGCCGACGTCGCCGCTGCGGCGGCCCGCTGCGGCGTGCCGGTGACGGCCATCGGCGCGCTGCGGGAGGGCGCGGGCGTCGAACTGCGGCGGGCAGGGTGCCCCGAGGCCTTTCGGCATGGAGGTTTCGATCACTTCGCTCGCTGACCGCAGCGCCCGGCCCCGGGGCCGGCCGGGAACTGCGTCACAGCCCCGGCTGTCCCGGCTGCGTATCCTGACTGCATGCCGCTTCCCGCCCGACCGATGCCCGAGAAGATCGGTAAGTACGTGATCGTCAACGAGGTCGGTCGCGGCAGCACCGGCATCGTGTACCTCTCGCACGACCCGTTCTATGGCCGCGACGTGGCGATCAAGGTCTACAACCTCGACGCCGGCGGCGACGAGGACAAGGCGCGCATCGCGCGCAAGATGTTCCTCTCCGAGGCCCACATGGTGGGGATGCTGCAGCACCCCCACATCCTGCCGATCTACGACGCGGGCGAGGAGGGCGACTACTGCTACATCGTCACCGAGCACGTGCACGGCGCCCGCACGCTCGCCGCGTATTGCCGGCCCGACAACCTGCTGCGCGTCGACGACGTGGTCGAGATCGTCTACAAGTGCGCGCGTGCCCTGCACTACGCGCATTCGCGCGGCGTGATCCACCGCGACATCAAGCCCTCCAACGTCATGCTCACGCAGGATTCGGACGTGCGCATCATCGACTTCGGGATCGCGCTGGTCGCCGACTCCGACGTGTCGCGCATCGAGGGCATCGCGGGCAGCCCGTCCTACATGTCCCCCGAGCAGGTGCAGAGCCTGGAGCTGACCAACCGCTCGGACCTGTATTCGCTGGGCGCGGTGATGTACGAACTGCTGACCGGCGCGCGCCCCTTCAAGGCGCCGAACCTCGCCAAGCTGCTCCACCAGATCGTCTATGCCACGCCTGCGCCGATACACACGCTGCGGCCCGAGATCCCCGAGGAGCTCGAGCAGGTGTGTGCCAGCGCCATGATGAAGCAGCCGGAGCGTCGCTACCGGACCGGCCTCGACTTCGCCGCGGAACTCACGCGGGTGCACCAGAAGCTGCGCGAAGCCTACTCGCGAATCGACCAGCAGGAGCAGTTCGCCACGCTGCGCCGGCTGCGCTTCTTCCACGAGTTCTCGCATGCGGAAATCTGGGAAGTGCTGCGCGCCAGCGCGTGGCGCAACTATGCGCCGGGCGAGCAGATCGTGCGCGAGGGCGAGATCGACGATCGGTTCTACATCCTGATCTCCGGCGACTGTGCGGTGGAGCGGCACGGCCAGCGCGTCGGCTCCATCTCGAGCGGTGACTGCTTCGGCGAGGCGGGCTACGTGAAGGGTGCGAGGCGGACTGCGACGATCCGCGCCGCCGGCCCGGTCACGGCCCTCAAGGTCAGCGCGACGATGCTGGAGCAGGTCTCAGCCGCCTGCCAGCTGCGGTTCAACCGCATGTTCCTGAAGACGCTGATCACGCGGCAGCAGGAGCAGGGCGCCGAGCCGGAGCCGGTCCGGGCGACGGGCTGAACCCGGGCCCGCGGGTCGCGGGGGCCGCTCAGCCGGCGGGATCCGCGTCCTTGTCGCGCTCGATCAGCGCGTAGGCCGAGTGGTTGTGGATGGACTCGAAGTTCTCGGCCTCCACGACGTATGCGGATACGCGCGGCTCGGAATTCAGCCGGATCGCGACGTCGCGGACCAGATCCTCGACGAATTTCGGGTTGTCGTAAGCGCGCTCGGTGACGTACTTCTCGTCGGGGCGCTTCAGGATCCCGAACACCTCGCAGGACGCCTCGGACTCGGCGATCTCGATGAGTTCCTCGATCCACATGTGTTCCCGCAGCCGCGCGCTGATCGTCACGTGCGACCGCTGGTTGTGCGCGCCGTAGCGGGAGATCTTCTTGCTGCAGGGGCACAGGCTGGTCACGGGGACGACGACGCGGACCCAGAAGTGCGTCTCGCCCTCCTTCGTCTCGCCGATCAGCGAGGTGCGGTAGTCCATCAGGCTCTCTACGCCGGAGACGGGCGCGCGCTTCATCACGAAGAACGGGAAGGTCATCTCGATGTGCCCCGAGCCCGCCTCCAGGCGCTCGGTCATTTCCGCAAGCATCTTCGTGAAGTTGCCGACGGAGATCTCGCGCTCGTGGTGCAGGATCTCGATGAACCGGGACATGTGCGTGCCCTTGAAGTGCTGGGGCAGGCTCACGTACATGTTGAAGGTGGCGACCGTGTGCTGCTCGCCGGTGGAGCGGTCGCGCACCCGGACCGGGTGCGCGATGTCCTTGATGCCGACCTTGTTGATCGG
>JBIIDW010000541.1:0-2554 GCA_044238215.1 Steroidobacteraceae bacterium | reverse complement strand
GCTGACACTGGCCGCGCTCGCGGCGGACGCCGTGTTTCGGTCACGCGCCGCGGCGGGGCCACGCGGCGGCACGCGCAGCGGCTAGACTCGGGGCTCCGAGAACAGGCGTGGAGCCGGCCATGGAAGTCGACATCATCCTCGAACCCGACCTGACCCCGGACCAGGTGGCAGAGCTTGGACGGAAGGCCGAGTCCTACGGCATCCGCGCGCTGTGGAGCTCCAACTACTTTGCGCACTGGGACTGCTTCATGTCCCTGGTGCCGCTGGCGCAGAGCACCTCCAGGCTGCTGCTCGGCCCGCTGGCGGTCAGTCCGTTCGAGATGCACCCGCTGAAGATCGCGAACAGCCTGCTGTCGCTGAACGAGTTCAGCGGCGGTCGCGCGCTCATCGCCGTCGGCGCCGGCGAAGGCAACATCGACTGCATGGGTATCGAGCGCCCGGAGAAGATCGTCCGCGCGGTCCGCGAGGGCATCGAGATCGTCCGGGGCGCCGGCCGCGGCCGGCTCGCCCAGGGCTTCAAGGGAGAGGATTTCGTGGTGAACCTGCCCTGCGCCTACGGCTGGCTCAAGGCACCGAATCCGCCGCTGGTGTATGGCACGGCCTATCGCGGCCAGATGATGCGCATGCAGGCCCGCGTCGGGGACGGCGTGTTCATCGGCTGCACCCCGCCCGAGGTCATGGCGGCCGCCATCGAGGAGGTCAAGGTCGGTGCGGCCAAGCGCGAGCCGGACATGGGTCCCCTGCGCACCAACACCTTCTGGGCCTGGCACCTCAAGCGCGATCGCGCGGAGGGCTACCGCGAGTCGCGACGCGAGCTCGCGTGGCGCGCGATCAAGCTGCAGAAGGAGCTGATCATGCAGTGCCTCGACGAGTCCGAGGCGCAACTGGTGCGCGACAACTACCAGAACTTCGTCGCCGCGTGGTTCGACCGCTCGGGCAACGTCAAGGGCGTTCCCGAGTCCATCCCGAACCGGCTCTGCGAGTACTTCACCTCGACCGGCGGCCTCGAGGACCTCGACCGCGAGATCGAGCGGTTCCGGATGTTCGGACGCGCGGGGCTCACGGAAGTCGCACTGCGCCTGCACGACCAGCCGATGGAAGCCCTGGACATCATCGGCCAGCACGTGCTGCCGAAGCTGCGCTGACGCGCGCCGACGAGGGACCGGGCATCGTGCGCGCCGCCGTCTACCGCCGCTTCGGCCCTGCGGTCGACACCATCGAGGTCGCCGACTGGGACCTCGGCCCGCTCGGTCCGGGCGACGTGCTCGTCGACGTCGAGGCCGCCCCCGTTCACTTCGGCGACCTGCTCTACGTCGAGGGCAAGCTCGCCAACGCACCGCCCCCGCCCGCCATCTGCGGCATGGAAGGCATCGGGCGCATCGCCCGCATCGGTTCCGGCGTGGAGGGCCTCGTGCCCGGACAGCGCGTCTTCCTGCCGCGCAAGTACGGCAACTTCGCCGAGCAGGTCCTGACGCAGGCCTCGCGCGTCACGCCGGCGCCCGAGCACGGCGACCCGCTGCAGCTCGCGCTGGTCCCCGTCAACGTGCTCACGTCCTACCTGCTCGTCACGCGCGTGGTGCCGCTCGCTCGCGGAGAGTGGCTGGTGCAGAACGCCGCGAACTCGAGCTGCGGCCGCTACGTGATCGGCATCGCACGGCAGCTCGGCCTGCGCACGGTCAACGTCGTGCGGCGCCCGGAACTCGTGGCCGACCTGCTGGACGCCGGCGCCGACGCCGTGGTGCTCGACGGCGAAGACCTGCCCGCGCGGGTGGCCGAGGCGACCTCCGGTGCGCCGATACGCTTTGGCATCGACTCGGTGGCGGGCGACGCCACCGCGCGGATCGCGCGCTGCCTCGCACTCGACGGCACGCTCGCGATATTCGGGCTGATGTCCATGCAGCCCTGTCGCGTGCCCGCCGACCTGCTGTTCCTCAACAACCTGCGACTGCAGGGTTACTTCATGCCGCACTACGAGCGCGGGATCGGCCGCGAGGAATGGCTGGCGATCATGCGCCAGCTCGGCCAGTGGGTGGCCGACGGCGTCCTGCGCGCGAAGATCGCCGCGACCTATCCCCTCGACGGGATCCGCGACGCGTTCCGGCACGAGCTGCGTTCGGGCGCGGACCGCGACGGCAAGATCATCCTGCTGCCGAACGGCTGACCGCCCAGGGTCGTTCGACCACCTCGACACGCTCGCCTGCCGGACCCTGGAACGCGAACGCCCTCGCGCCGCCGTAGGGCGCGGCATCGATCGCGATCGGCCGCGACAGGGCCCGCGCCGCCGGATCGCCGGCAACCGCGGCCCACGCCGCGTCCAGGTCGTCGCTCGTGTAGGTCAGCAGGCAGGCTCCGCCGTCCAGCCGGTCCGCGGCAGCGGGCTCGGGATCCACGATGTGCGGCTCGTAGCCCTGCAGTTCGATGCCGCCCAGCCCGGTTCCCGGGGCATTGCCCTTGTAGATGTCGAGGCGCGCGGGGGACTCGGGCGGGAGCTTCCACAGCCGGTGCCACAGGTGGTCCCTGAACTCGGACTGCAGGAAAGGCACCATCCCGAGGG
>JBIIDW010000540.1:0-2559 GCA_044238215.1 Steroidobacteraceae bacterium | reverse complement strand
CCGTATCCCGGCGATCGCCCTGTCAAACCCGGATGCCGACACCCTCGAGAAGATGCTCACCCAGACGGGCGAGGCCAGGGTCCGGATGCGCGTCACCGCTCGCGACCTCCCCCAGACTCGCTCGGCCAACGTGATCGCGGACCTGCCAGGCACGGATCGCGCAGATGAAATCGTCCTGCTGGGAGCCCATCTCGACTCCTGGGATCCGGGCACCGGGGCGCTGGACGACGGCGCCGGGGTGGCCATTGCGATCGCCGCGGCCAGGCTTGCTGCCAACGCCAACCCCCGACCGCGACGGACGATCCGGGTCGTACTGTTTGCCAACGAGGAATTCGGACTCTCCGGCGCCAACGCGTATCCGGGGGACGAAGGCGATGCCGCGGTCGCGCGCCACGCCCTGGCGATGGAGGCGGACCTCGGGGACGGCCCCGTCTGGAAGCTGTCGGCCCGCGTCCCAGCACAGGCGTGGCCATTGGTGGAACGCATCCACTCGGTCGTCAGGGGGCTGGGCGTGGAACTTGGCGACAACGAGACCAACGGCGGCGCCGACCTCGGACCCCTGCGCCGCCGCGGCGTCCCCGTCCTGGCACCCCAACTGGACGCGACCCGGTACTTCGACGTGCACCACACCGCCAATGACACGCTGGAGCGCGTGGATCCTGCGGCGCTGCGGCAGTCGGTAGCCGTTTTCGCCGTGGCGGCCTACATGGCGGCGATGGCGGACGAGCCGCTCACGACCCGGCCGGAACCGGCGGAACGCTGATCAGGCCGCCAGCCCGGGGATGGCGAAGCGCGCCGCGCTGCGGATCAGATCGGGGCCGGCGGACCGCTCCCGAGCGCCCTCGGACAGCAGGCGCCGGTACTCCCTGGCACCGCGGGTGTGGGTCACGAGGCCGAGCATGTGCCGCGTGATCGCCGGGAGGCGCTCGCCGCGGGCCAGTTCCCGCTCCGCATAGCGCGCCATCCGCTCGAGCATCGCCTCGAGCGATGGTGTCTCGCGGGCGACACCCGACTGGGCGGCCAATGCTGCGTCGAGTTCCGCGAGGATCATCGGCCGGTGGTAGGCCTCGCGGCCGATCATGACTCCGTCGGCCCACTCCAGCACCGGCATGGCCTCCTCGACCTGCCGCAGCCCCCCGTTCAGCACGATGGGCAGGCCCGGGAAGTCCTCCTTGAGCCGGCGGACCACGTCGTAGCGCAGTGGCGGGATCTCGCGGTTTTCCTGCGGCGACCAGCCGCCAAGCACCGCCTTTCGCGCGTGGACGATGGCGCAATCGGCGCCCGCATCGCGGATCGCCATCACGAAGTCGCACAGCGCGTCGTAGTCGGCCTCGTCGAACCGGTGCACGACCCCCTCGGCGTCGCGACCCGAATTACGCAGGATGCCGATACGGAGCTTCACCGTGACCGGGACCGAGACGGCCTCGCGCATCGCGGCAACGCAATCGGCCACCAGTGCTGGCTCGCTCATGAGGCATGCCCCGAACGCGCCGCGCTGGACCTTGTCGCTGGGACAACCGCAGTTGAGGTTGATCTCGTCGTAGCCGGCGTCCTCACCAAGCCGCGCGGCGGCCTCCAGGTACGCCGGCTCGCAACCCCCGAGCTGCAGTGCCACCGGGTGCTCGGCGGCGTCGAACTCCAGCAGCTTCTCCCGATCCCCGCGCAGGATCGCCGAGGCGGTGAGCATTTCGGTATAGAGCAGCGCCCCGGGGGCGAAACCCCGGAGGAAGTACCGGCAGTGCCGATCGGTCCAGTCGAGCATGGGCGCGACCGAGACCGTGCGGTCGATGCCGCCCGCCCACTCGTCGCGCTGATCTGTCCAGTTCACCCGTCGCCACCCTCCGGCCGCTGCCAGCGCGCGCACTTTAACCGGTCCGGCGGCGCCGGTAAGCTCCATCGATGGATCCCTCCTCACCGGAATTCTGGATCGCCGTCGGCCAGATCATCGCCATCGACATCCTCCTCGGGGGAGACAACGCGGTCGTCATCGCCCTCGCCTCCCGCCGGCTGCCCGTCGCCCAGCGCAAGCAGGCCATCTTCTGGGGCATGTTCGGGGCGATCGCGCTGCGCGTCATCATGATCTTCTTCGCGCTCCAGCTGCTGAAGGTCCCGTTCCTCAAGATCGTCGGCGGGCTGCTCCTGCTGTGGATCGGCATCAAGCTGCTGTTGCCCCAGGACGAGGGCGGGCACGAAATCGACGCCAGCACCCACCTGGTCGGCGCCATCAAGACCATCGTGCTGGCAGACGCCGTGATGAGCCTCGACAACGTCATCGGCATTGCCGCTGCGGCCAAGGACAGTATCGCGCTGGTCGTGTTCGGGCTCGTCGTCAGCATACCGATCATCATCTGGGGCAGCCGCTTCGTACTCACGCTGATGGACCGCTTTCCGCTCGTCATCGTCGGCGGCGCCGCGCTGCTCGGCTGGATCGGCGGCCACATGCTGGTCGGAGACGTGGTCATGAAGGATTACCTCGCGGCCCTGCCCGCGTGGACCGGCACCGCCGCGGCCGCCGCAGGGGCGCTGCTCGTCGTTGGGGCGGGCAAACTCTTCGGCAGG
>JBIIDW010000539.1:0-2564 GCA_044238215.1 Steroidobacteraceae bacterium | reverse complement strand
GCTCCTTGCCACGGGTGTCGGTGAAGCGCAGGTCCGCCCACTTCACCTCTTTGTCCTTGATCAGCTTGATGACGTCCGTCGGGGTCATGATGGCTCCGGTTGGTTGGCCGAGTGAATGCCGGGATGGGTGCAGGAATCGTGCCGATGCACGCTAATGGACCAGAATCAGGCACTTACCGGCGAATTCGCACGGTGAGTTTTGATCTATCGCCCTATTGTGGTGCATTCGGGTGCAAAACGCATCTTTATGGTGCGGAGCCCGTCGGTACTCCGCCCACATCGCCCGCCAGCGCTTTCGTCACGGCGGCGAGGCTCGTCGCACGCGCCAGCGCGGCATCGAGCCGCCGCAGCTCGCTGTCGAGCAGGCTGCGCTCGGCGTCCAGCACGGCGAGCTGATCGGCGGCGCCGGCCTCGTAGCGCGCGCGCGCGAGCCCCAGCGCGCGGGCGCCGGCGGCACGTGCCTCGTCGAGGGCCTGCAGCGCCTCTCCAGCGGCACGGTAGCCCGCCAGCGCGTTCTCGGTCTCCTCCAGCGCGCGCAGCACCGTCGCGTCGAACACGGCGAGCGACGCCGCAGCCCTCGCCTCGGCGGCGATCACCCGCTGCCGGACCCGCCCGACGTCGAGGAAACTCCAGTCGATCGCGGGACCGTACCGCCAGCGCTCGGCATCCGCCCCGAACAGTCCGGCGCGCGATTGCGCCGTGTAGCCGAAGCCGCCCAGCAGCGTGACGCGCGGAAAATAGTCCGCCGTGGCGATGCCGACACGCGCCGTTTCCCCGGCCAGACGCTGCTCGGCGGCGCGCACGTCGGGCCGTCGGCGCAGCCATTCGGCCGGCGTGCCGGCCGCGACAACCGCGGAGGACAGTTCGGGCAGGGCCGTCGCACTTCCCAGCCAGTCGCGGCGCAGCTCCGCGACCGGCAGCACGGCGAGCACCGCCAGCCGCTGCTCCTGGCGGGTGGTCTCGGCCGTCGCCTCGGGCAGGCTCGCCGCCACCGATGCCCGCAGCGCCCGTGCCCGCTCGAGGTCGAGACGCGTGCCGCGCCCGGCCTCGAGCCGCACCTCCAGAATGCGCTCCTGATCGCGCAGGTTGGCGACGTTCCGCGCCAGCAGGTCCCGGCGCAGCTGCGCGGCGCGCAGCGCGAACCACGCCTGCGCAACCTCGGCGGCGATCGAGGCCTGCAGTGCGCGCAGTTCCGCATCGGCCGCCTCGGCCTCGGCGCGCGCCGTGGCGGCGGCACTGCGTGCGGCGCCGAACACGTCGAGTTCCCAGGCGGCGTCGAAACCCGCGCGGTAAACGGTCGTCGCCGGCTGCCCGGCCGGCAGGAAGGGATCCTCGCGACTGGGCTGGCTGCGCTCCCGGTCGGCCGCCGCCGTGACCGTGGGCAGCAGCCCGAACAGCGTCAGGCCGCGCAGCGCGCGCGCCTCGGCGAGCCGCGCCTGTGCCTGCGCGAGGTCGCGGTTCGCACGCAGCGCCCTCGCGATGAGCGCATCGAGCTCGGGGGCGCCGTGCGCCCGCCAGAGCGCCGGCACGACCGGCTCCGGGGTCGCCACACCGGCCGTGGCGCCGTCGAACCGCTCGGGCAGGACCGGCTCCGGCGCGACGTACCGCGGACCCACCGTGCAGCCGCCGAGCGCGGCGAGCACGGTCGCCGCCGCCAGCACGGACGCGCGGCCCGCGCTGCGGACCGCAACGCCGACGACGGCGCTGGCGTCGGCGCGCTCAGCCATCGCGCGCACCGGGCGACGCCGCACGCCGCAGCACCGCGTAGAAGACCGGCGTCAGGAACAGGCCGAAGGCGGTCACGCCGATCATTCCCGCGAACACCGTCACGCCCATGACGTGGCGGATCTCCGCGCCGGGACCGCTGGCGAACACGAGCGGCACCACGCCCATGATGAAGGCGGTGCTCGTCATCAGGATCGGCCGCAGCCGCAGCCGGCAGGCCTCGATCGCCGCGCTGCGCGCGTCGCGCCCCTGCAGCTCGAGCTCGCGGGCGAACTCGACGATCAGGATCGCGTTCTTGCAGGCAAGGCCCATCAGCACCACGAGACCCACCTGGGTGAAGATGTTGTTGTCGAGGAACGTCGGGGGCGCGGTCGCGCCGGCGACGGCGAGCCACAGGCCGTGCGCGGCGTTGACGAGCCAGATGCCGCCGAGCGCCGACAGCAGGCACAGCGGCACGATCAGGATGACGGCCAGCGGCAGCGTCCAGCTCTCGTAGAGCGCGGCGAGCACCAGGAACACCAGCAGCACGCACAGCGGCAGCACGACCAGCGCCGCGTTGCCCTGCGTCGCCTGTGCATAGGAGAGTCCCGCCCACTCGAAGGTCATGCCGCTCGGCAACGCGGCGCGCGCGATGCGGGCCGCAGACTCGAGCGCCTCCGAGGACGACATGCGCGACGGATCCGCGGCCGCGGCCAGATCCGCCGCGGGGTAGCCGTTGAAGCGGATCACCGGGTCGGGCCCGTACGCCTCGCGGACCGCGACCAGCCCGGACAGCGGCACCATGCGCCCCGCCGAATTGCGCAGCTGCAGGCGACCGATGTCGGCGGCCTCGTCGCGAC
>JBIIDW010000042.1:0-9329 GCA_044238215.1 Steroidobacteraceae bacterium | reverse complement strand
TTCGGGGGTATGGCGTACAACATGGACTGGGACGGCATCTGGGAGGCTGCCGCGCGGGTCGACGAGGGCGGCTGGTGGGCCGAGATCGCGATCCCGTTCAAGACGCTGTCCTTCGACCGCGCCAACGACGCCTGGGGCCTGAACCTGGTGCGCGCGATCCGGCGCAAGCGCGAGGACGTCGCGTGGTCGCACCACGACCACCGGATCACGATGGAACTGACCGGCGAGATGCACGGCATGGCGGGCCTCGACCAGGGTGCCGGCGTCGACGTCGTGCCCTCGTTCGCGCTGTCGCAGCGCGACCGCTTCGGCGTGGGCGGCGCGAGCTTGGTATCCAAGCCCTCGCTCGACGTGTTCTGGCGCATCACGCCGTCGCTGAGCTCGGCGCTGACGCTGAACACCGACTTCTCCGCGACCGACGTCGACGACCGGCAGGTCAACCTGACGCGCTTCTCGCTGTTCTTCCCGGAGAAGCGCGACTTCTTCCTCGAGGACTCCGAGGTCTTCGAGTTCGGCGGGCTGGCGCAGAACGGCCGCCCGTTCTTCTCACGCACCATCGGCCTGTCGGCGACCGGGCAGCCGATCGACCTCGACGGCGGCCTGCGGCTGAGCGGCAAGCTGGGCCGCTACACGCTCGGCATGCTCGCCGTGCGCCAGGAGGCGGCCGGCGCGCTCGACGCGCAGGACGTGTTCGTCGGCCGCGCCTACATGGGCTTCGGCGAGCAGTCGACGGTGGGCGGCATCGTGACCTTCGGCGACCCGGCCAGCGGGCGCGACAACCACGTGGTCGGCGCCGACCTGCTGCTGCGCGACCAGCTGCTGCTGGATGGCGCGCTGCTCGAGGCGCGCGCCTGGGCGCAGCAGTCGGGCGGCGACCCGGCACGCGCCGGCGCCGGCGACGAGCGCGCCTGGGGCGCTTCGCTCGCCTATCCGAACGACCGCGTCGATGCGCTGCTCGGCTACACGCGGATCGGCGACGCGTTCCGGCCGGCGTTGGGCTTCGTCAACCGCGCGGGCATCGGCGAGGCCGTCGCGCGCGCGAAGTATCGCCACCGTTTCGCGCCAGGCGGCCGGCTGCGCAGCTGGCAGGGCGGCTTCGAGTGGACCCAGGTCACCGGCACCGACGGCGGTCTCGAGAGCCGCATCCTCGCGCTGACGCCGCTCATCCTCGACACGCAGCCCGGCGACCAGCTGACGCTGGAACTGCGGCGCAGCATCGAGGTTCTGGAGCGGCCGTTCCCGCTGCCGGGAGGCCTGCGCGTGGCGCCGGGCCGCTACGACTTCGACCGCGCTAGGCTGGCGCTGGCCACGGCCGGCTTCCGCCGGCTCTCGGCGACCCTGGAGCTGGAGGGCGGCGATTTCTTCGACGGCAGGCGGCAGGACGCGCGGCTCGGGCTGAACTGGAAGCCGAACGAGCACCTGCTGCTCGGTGCGCAGTACCAGGTCAACGAGGTGCGGTTGCCGGAGGACGCGTTCACCGCGCGAGTCCTCGGGCTGACGGCCAACGTCGCGTTCAACGTGCGCTGGGCCTGGCTGAACGTGGCGCAGTACGACAACGTCTCGCGCCGGCTCGGGCTCAACAGCCGCCTGCGCTGGTGGCCTACCCCGGGGCAGGTCGCCTACCTGGTCGTGAACTACGACTGGCGCGAGGACGCCGCGGGCAACTTCAATCCGTTCCTCGCCGAGACCACGCTGAAGTTCAACTACACGTTCCGCTTCTGAGCCGCGGCCGGCTCAGTTGCGCTCGATCGTGTAGACGATCTCGGCGCTCTGCTCCTTGCCCGCCTCGGTGCGCAGCGTCCAGCGGTCGTTGATCGTATAGCGCATCTTGAGCGTGTTGATCGCCTCGGCGAACGAGATGCCGTAGCTCACGTAGAGGCGCGGCGAGAGGTACTTGCCGAGCACCAGCGAGGTCTCGTTGGCGAGGTTCTGCTCGATGCCCACGTCCTCGATGCCGATGCGGCTGCCGAGCTGCTGCGCGAGGATCGCGCCGCCCTGTGCGATCAGCGCGTCGCGCCCCGCATTGCCGCCCGAGGCGGCCTGCGCGCTCTCCAGCGTGCCCCCGGCGAGGATCAGCGAGACGATCTGCGACTGCGGCAGCGACGGCTCGGAGAAGAACGTCATGCGCGGCTCGCGCAGCGTGCCGCGGACGTTGACGCCGGCCTTCACGTCCGGGAATTCCTTGGTCGCGCGGATGTCGACGCCGGGGTTGCCGAGCAGGCCGCCGGAGAAGATCAGCCTGCCGCGCTCGATGTCGAGCCGCCGGCCGAGTGCCGCGTACTTCCCCTCGGCGACGCCGAGCTCGCCCGAGCCGCGGCTGCTGCCGTCGGGCAGCGTCTGCGCGGTGATGCTGCCGGCGAGCCGGCCGGTCAGTCCGAGCGCGTCGATCGTCACGCGCTCGCCCAGCACGAGCCGCAGGTTGCTGGTCACGCGGAAGGTGGATTCCGGGTCCTCCGGCTCCTCGCCGACCAGTTTCTCGTCGGAGGACGTCAGCACCGCGCCCGCGAGGTCGGCGGGCACCAGCCTCGCGTACGGGATCGTGACCGTGCCCGAGGCGTCGAGGTCGCGTCCCTCGACGCGGAAGCGCAGGTCGGGCGAAGCGGTGATGCGCGCCTCCGGCACGTCGGCCACCAGCAGGTCGTTGCCCTTGACCCGCAGCTCGCCGCTGGACACTCCGCCGGTCCACGTGAGCTTGCCGTCGGCCTCGATGCTGCCGTCGCCGGCGCGCGCCGAGCCCTTGAAGCTGAAGCCGTTGTCGATCAGCCGCGCCTCGAGCGTGGCGGCGCGCAGCGCCAGGTTTACCTGATAGAGGTCGAGTTCGCCGTCGCGCAGTCGCAGCACGCCGTTGACCAGCGGCGCGCCGACCGTGCCGCCGACGACGAGGTCCATGTCGAGTGCGCCGGAGGCGCGGTCGAGCTCGGGCACGTAGAGGTTGACGATGCCGAGCGCGGAGGTCTTCGCGCGCAGTTGCGCCGCCAGCGGCATGTCGGCGAGCGGCATGTCGGGTGCGGTTCGCGTCGCCTCGAGCGCGCCTTCGATGTTGCCGAGCGGTCCGGCATCGAGGTCGAGCCGTGCCTCGATGGCGGCGGGCGTGGACGCGGCGGTCAGCGTGCCGGTGCCCAGCTGGACGATGTCTTCGCGGCCGCTCGCCCGGCGGCGCCGGATCTTTGCGCCGGCCAGTTCGGCCTGCAGCGTGCCGAGTATCGGGCCATCCTGCTGCGACGCGCGTGCCTGGAGGTCGATCGTGCCCTCCAGCGTCGCACGTGATTCGAAACCGGTCGGCAGCGCCGCCAGCGGCAGGCGCGCCAGCTCCAGGCTGGACTCCCAGCCGGACGGCCCCCAGCGGCCGGAGCCGCACAGTCGCGCATCGGGTGCGCGGTCGTCGTCGCGGCTGCGCAGGCAGAAGCGCTCGGCGCTGGCGCCATCGGTTGCAGCGGTCATCGACAGCACGCCGTCGAGGCCGAGACGGACCTCGTCGGCGAGGTCGAGATCCATGCGGCTCCAGCTGCCGTTCCAGCGGCCGCCCTCGAAACGGCCGGTCGCCTCGCCGCGCAGGTCGAGCAGGTCGGCGTCGAGGGTGACGTCGACCTCGTGGCTCTCGGAAGAGCCCTCGAGCCGCAGCTCGGCGAGGCTTGCGCGGCGGTCCGCGGCCGCCAGATCGCGCAGCCTGATCGTGACGCTGGACTGCCGCCCCGCGCGCGGGTCGAAGTCGACGTCCGCGTCGAGGTTGCCGATGGCGATACCGCGGTGCTCGATCGCGCTGCCGTCGGCGACGAGCTTCACCACCGGCACGGCCGCGGTGCCGCGCAGGCTGCCGCGCGCCTTGAGCCGACCGCGGCTGCCCGCGGCGAGCACGCCGAGGTCGGATGCTTCGACGCGGAAGTCGAACTCGCGCGCCGCCGGCGTCAGCGTGCCGTCGAGCGCCACGCGCAGGCCGCCTGCGGCGAAGTCCACGTCGCGGAAGCGCCACGTGGTGCCGGCGAGGTTGACGCGGCCCGAGCCGCGCGCCGCGGTGCCGCGGATCCTGCCGCTGAGCCGCTCGACCGCGACGTCGATCGGCGCGTCGGCGCCGAAGCCGGCGCCACTCGCCGCCAGCTGGAAGTCGAGCGATCCGGGCAGGTCCGCGCGGATGCGGCCGGGGTTCAGGCCGCGCACCGGACCCGCGACCTTCCAGCTTTCCTTCGGCGCCCAGCGCACCTCGCCGGTCAGCCGGGCGTTGCCGTCGAGCGCGCGGATCTCGCTGCGCGCGATCGCCAGGTGATCCTTCGCCAGCGTGCCGGCCAGCGTGCCGCGCACCGGCGGCAGGCCCGCCGGCTCGACCGTCGCGTCGGCCTGCACGCTGTAGGGCAGGGAACCCTCGATGGCGAAGCGGCCAGCGCTGCTGCGCACCGGGGGGCTGGCGTCGCCGAGCGGCCAGCGGAAGTTGCGCCAGTCGCCCTGCAGCGCGAGCCGGGGCTCCTGCTCCGGCACGAGCTCGATGTCGCCGCGCGTCTCGATCCGCAGGCCGGAGGACGCGTGGTTCAGCACGAGTCGGCGGATCCCGAGCACGCGCTGCGCGAAGCCGCCGTCGAAGTCCACGGCGAGCTTGCCGGCGCCGAGCCCGGCGGGCAGCAGCGCGCCGCGCGCGCGGTAGCCCCGGGCGTCGATCTCGAGCGCGATGTCGCCGGACACCTCGCCGAGGAAGCCGCTGCCGCCGAAGTCGCGCAGGTCGAAGTCGCGCACCCAGAGCTTGGAGCGCACGCTCCAGGCGCCGGTGGCGTCGACCGCGCCGTCGCGGATGTCGGCGCGGAAGGGCTCTAGCAGCTGGCCACCGAAGCCGATGCGATCGAGGTCGCCGTTGAACTCGGCGGCGGCGATCCAGCGCGGCTGCGGCGCGTCCGGAGTCCATTCCGCGCGGGCGCTGCCACGCAGCTCCAGGGGCTCCGCGGCCGTCAGCAGCGCGTTGCCCTGCAGGCGCAGGTCGTTGAGCCCGGCTCGCGCCTCGTAGATGCGCAGCGTGGTCGTGCGGACCAGGCCTGCGGCGGTGATGTCGCGGAACACGACCGGCTGGCCCTTCATCGGCACCAGCGTCAGTTCGTCGACCCGCGCCGGACCGACGTCGATCGACAGGAAGCGCGGCAGGAAGCGCGGCGGCGAGGCCGGCGGCGTCCGGGCAGGTCGCACCGTGACCTTCACCGCGGCGGCGCGCACGTCGCGCGGAGCGATGGTCTGCCACAGCAGCGGCAGCATTTCGACGCGGCCCGCGATGCCGTCGGCCTGCAGCGCGACGCGCTCGTGCACCAGCTCGAGGCGGCGCAGCGCGAAACCGCCGGCCAGCGTGCCGCTCACGCCTTCCAGGCGGAGCCGCTCGATCTTGCCGATGCGCTCCGGGATGCGCTCGACCACGAAGCGCAGCCCGGCCTCCGTGTAGGCGAGCGTGCCGAGCAGCGCCAGCGGGATCGCCAGCGCCGCGCCCAGTGCGATCCCGGTCCCCAGCGTGAAGCGCCTGAGCAGCACGGCCGCCTCAGAGCTTCGGCGAAAAGTTGAGGTGGAGACGCGG
Source organism: Steroidobacteraceae bacterium (assembly GCA_044238215.1). GTDB lineage: Bacteria > Pseudomonadota > Gammaproteobacteria > Steroidobacterales > Steroidobacteraceae > UBA964. The sequence continues at coordinate 3,790 of JBIIDW010000042.1, read as the reverse complement.
ACCCGACAGGTCGTCGAAGCCGGGCTCGATCGCACAGCGCGGGTCGGGCTGCGCCGCGCGGCAGCGCGGATTGGTCATCGGCTGCGCGAGGTCGATGCCCATGGTCACCACCGGCAGGCGCAGCCGCAGGCCGATGCCGACGGAGTACTGCAGCGGATCGCCGAACTCGTTGAATGCGTTGCCGACGTCGACGAAGGCGGCCAGGCCCAGGTTGCGCGGCAGGTCGCGGATCACCTCGATGCTGGCGGTGAACATGTGCCTGCCGCCGACCTTGGCGCCACCGTCGTCGAATGGCGAGAGGTCGTTGTAGCCGAAGCCGCGCACGCTGCGGTCGCCGCCGGCGAAGAAGCGCTCCGTGCCCGGCAGGTCGCCCGTGTCCTTGATCAGGCTGGCACCGAGCTGGCCGCGCAGGTACAGGTGCCACCGCGGTCGCAGGTCGAGCACGCGCTCGGCCTCGACGCGCAGCTGCAGGTAGTCGGCGGGCGCGCCCAGCGCAGTGGTGGAACCGCGAAGCTCCGAGTAGAGCGCGCGCGAGAACAGCGCCTCGCCGAGGTAGCCGCGCGGCACCGAGGCGTAGCTGATGCCGGGGATGATCAGCGTGGTGGACTCGTCGCTGCCGGGCACCGTCGGCGTGGCCTCGGTGATCGTGCGCAGCCGCGACAGCGAGGCGAACATCACGCGCTGCCAGTCGCCGAGCACGTGGGTCACCGAGGGCTGGAAGCGCGTCGAGCGCGTATCGAGGTCGCCGCGGTCCTCGCGGCTGTAGCGGAACTCGGTCTCGAACTTCTCGAGCGCGGGATCGCCGATCGGCATGATGTAGCGCGTCTCGATCGACTGCTCCACCTGCGCGGCCTTCAGCTGCGCGCGCGCGCGGTGGCCGCGCGCGTTGACCCGCCGGTTCTCCCAGGTCAGCGTGCCGCGCATCTTGGTGTCGGTGCCGTAGCCGAAACCCGCCGAGTAGCGGTTGCGGCGGTTCGGCTCGGCGCGGATGCTGACCGGCACCACGCGCGCGGTGCGGTCGGGCTCGCCGGCGACCACCTCGACGGTGGAGAAGTACTGGCTGTCGTCGAGCGCGAACTGCGTGCGCAGCAGCTCGGTGGCGTCGTAGGGCGATTCCTCGGCGTAGCGCAGGAAGCGGCGCAGCACGGTGTCGTTGATGACGTCCTGCTCGATGGAAGTGGCCCCGAAGCGGTAGCGGAAGCCGGTGTCGAGCACCAGCGTGGCGGTGGCGACGTGCTTCGCCGGGTCGACGAGCAGCTCGTTGCGCAGCAGCTTCGCGTCGAGGTAGCCGAGCGTGGCGGCGGTGCGCTGCAGGCTGCCCTTGATCGCGTCGTAGGCGGCGTGGCTGAGGCGGTCGCCCGCGCGCAGCGGCAGGTTCTGCGCCAGCGACGCGATGGCGGGGTTCTCGAGGCCGGGGCCGCGGACCTCGACGTTGACCGCTTCCATCAGCACCGGGCGCCCGGGTTCGATGCGGATCCTGGCCTTCCATCGGGTGGGCGCGCTGCGCGTGACCTCGGTGGTGACCTTGGGCTCGTAGTAGCCGAAGGGTCGCAGCGCGTTCGCCACTTCCCGCGGTGCGCGCTCCTGCAGGCGCTCGAGCAGTACCTCGTCGAGGTCGCTGCGCGCCTTGTAGCGCTCGAGGCTGAGGAACACCAGCACGTTGCGCCGGACGTCCGGCTCGACGCCCTGCACGTCGATCTCGATCTCGGCGCGCGCCGGGACCGCGGCCAGCAGCAGGCAGGCGAGCAGCAGTCCTGGGATGCGCTTCATGGGCGATGCCGCGGCGACCGGGTCGGTCCGCGGATTCTACGGGGCCGGCGCGGACTGCGTGTCACCGGCCGCAGGGTGACCCTCGGGCCACTCGCCCGGCGCCAGCCGCCAGCCGGTCTCGCCGGTCACCCGGCCCGCGGCGTCGAACCGGCGCTCGACGACCTCGGCGGCACCGTCGTGCTGCACCAGCACCACCGTCGAGCAGCGGGTCCCGTAGTCCGGGTGGCGGATGAACGGGGCGGACAGGCGACGCTCCCACTCGGGCGACAGGCCCGTCTGCGGCAGCTCGGCCGGATCGGCTGGCGTGTCGTCCGCCAGCAGGTGGAACAGCCCGGCTGTCTCCCCGGCGCCCGCGCTGCCGGCCACCCACGCGCCGAGCCCGGCGCGCAGGCGCTGCAGCTTGGGCCAGGGCGTGTCGATCAGTCCGTTGCTGAGCCCGTAGAGGCCGGGAGCCAGCGGCCGCGCGAACCGGTCGGTGCGGTTGGTCGCGTACCAGAGCTCCCGCTCGTCGGCGAGCAGCAGGTTGAAGCCTGCGTAGACGCCGGCCTCGGCCTCGACGGCCTCCAGGTGGCGCCCCGGCGCGTGGCCGTTGGCCAGGAAGGCGGGGATCAGGCGTCCGCGGGAGGGCGCATCGGGCGCCGGTCGCGCGGGTTCACGGAAGTTGGTGACGACCCCCACCCGGCGGTCCGCATCGATGCCGAGCCAGGTGCCTCCCGCCTGCCGGTCGCGGCCCGCGAGGATCGGCGTCGAGCCTGGCCCGTGGGCGCTCGGCCAGTGTGCGATCGGATCGGTCGGCCGCGCGTGGAATTCGTCGCGATTGGCCGCCAGCACCAGCCGGTAGCGCGGGTGCGCCTGCCAGGCGACGGCGAGCAGGCACACGGCGCGGCGCCCCGCTCAGCGCCGCGCCAGCAGGCGTCGCAGCAGCTTGACGATCGCCAGCACGGCGATCAGCACCAGCGCGAGCGCCAGCACCGGCGCAACCAGCGCCAGCAGCGACAGCAGCACCGCCCCGCCGAGCTCGCCGGTCGCCAGCACCGGGTTGCCGAGGCCGCCCGTGGTGGCCGTGGACTTGGCGCGCAGCAGCGAGGTGACGCCCTGGGTGAGGCCGGCCGCGCCACCGCCGGCGATGATCGCGGTGGTCCACTTCACCAGCGGCGGCAGGTCGGTCATCACGGCCGCGGCGGCGATCGACCCGGCGGCGACGGCCGCCGGGGCGGCGAGTGCGTCGAGCAGGTTGTCGAGCCCGGGCACGTAGTAGGCGGCCACTTCGAGCAGCGCCGCGACCGCCAGCATGACGACGGCGGGCAGCGTGCCCAGCCACGCGAACGATGGCGCGAGCTCGACCTTGCCCGCCCAGGCCGCCACGGCCAGCACCAGCAGCGGCAGGAACACGCGCAGGCCGACGGCCGCGGCGAGGCCGACGCCCAGCGCGATCGACAGCAGCAGCTCGAGGTTCACGGGCCGCGCGCCGTCGCGCCCTCAGGCGCGCCGGCCCTCCCAGCGGCCCACCGCGGGTTGCGCAGCCAGCGGCACGCTGCTGCCGGCGTCGAACCAGCACTCGATCAGCCGGTGCGAGATCGAGGTACGCGGCGGCAGCGCGGGCGTGCCCGAGGCGACTTCCTCGCGTGTGAACCAGCGCGCGTCCTCGAGCTCGGCGCTGGCGCCGGCGATCGAGCCGGGCTCGGCGGTGGCCATGAAGCCGAGCATCAGCGACGACGGGAACGGCCAGGGCTGCGAGGAGTGGTAGTGGCAGTCGCGGACGCGGACGCCGGTCTCCTCCAGCACCTCGCGCGCGACGGTGTCCTCGAGGCTCTCGCCCGGTTCGACGAAGCCGGCGATGGTGGAGTAGCGGCCGGCGGGCCAGGACGGCTGGCGACCGAGCAGCGCGCGCTCGCCGTCGGTGACGAGCACGATGATCGCCGGATCGATGCGCGGGAAGTACTCCGCCGCGCAGGCTGCGCTGGTGCAGCGCATCGAGTGACCGGCGCGGGGGGGGGCGCCGGGGGGGCCCGCGCCGCCG
>JBIIDW010000538.1:0-2566 GCA_044238215.1 Steroidobacteraceae bacterium | reverse complement strand
TGGCGGGAGTCGGTGATGCCGATCGAGGCGATCTCCTCGTCGTGGTGGTGCGAGGCGAACGCGCGCTCGGCCGCCGGACGCTGGCCCTCGAGACGCAGGTTGAACTCGACCGGCGCGTGTTCGCAGAACAGCGCGTAAGCGCCCGGGCGATCGATCCGCAGCTCGACGTGGCTGCCGTCGTGCGCGACGTCGATGCGCGCGAGCCGCGGGCCGGGCTGCAGCGCGCCGCCGCACCCGATCGCAACCGCTTCCTCGGCAAAGGCGCGCACCGCAGGCTCGACCTGCGCCGCCAGCGCCTCCGCGGTGGCCGCCGCGGCAGGCAGCACCGCGATGCCGAGGCCGCCGCCGTGGTCGTGCCCGTGGTGGTCGTGGCCCTGGGCGGCGTGATCGTGATCGTGATCGTGGTGGTCGTGCCCGCAGTCCGGGCCGTGAACGTGATCGTGCACGTGGTGCGCGTGCGCCTCGGCGCCGGTGCGGATCACGTGGGTCCCCGCCGCGAGCTGGTAGACGCCCGCCCATTCGAACGGGTACTGGGGCTCCAGGAATGCCGCGTCGACCGCGAGCGCGCGATCGAGGTCGAAGGCACCGACGCCGAGCACCGCATCGACCGGCACGTCCGCGTTGCGCGTGCGGTGGATCTTCGCCGTCCCGTTGATGGCGCGCACGCGCCGCTCGATGCGCTCGAGCTCGGCGGGCGTCACCAGGTCGGTCTTGTTGAGGAGGATCACGTCGGCGAACGCCACCTGCTCGCCGGGCTCCTTCATCTCGTCGAGGTGCCGTTCGATGTGGCGCGCATCGACCAGGGTGACGATCGCGTCGAGCACGAACTGCTGCTTGAACTCGTCGTCGAGGAAGAAGGTCTGCGCCACCGGCCCGGGGTCGGCCATGCCGGTGGTCTCGATCATGATGTAGTCGAAACGGTCGCGGCGCTTCAGCAGCTGCCCGAGGATGCGCAGCAGGTCGCCGCGCACGGTGCAGCAGATGCAGCCGTTGTTGGTCTCGAAGATCTCCTCCTCGGCGCCGATCACGAGCTGGTGGTCCACACCCACCTCGCCGAACTCGTTTTCGATCACGGCGATCCGCTTGCCGTGGTTCTCCGAGAGGATGCGGTTCAGCAGCGTGGTCTTGCCTGACCCCAGGAATCCCGTCAGGACGGTGACGGGCACCCGATCCGTGGTAGCCATATGCCGTGCATGATACCGTAGACCCATGGCCAAGCCCCGGCCCCACGCCCACGGCGCGCATGATCACGGCGCGTGCATCGACCGCGCACTGGCTGCCGCCGTCGAGCTTTGCGCCACCCGCGAACTGAACCTGACGCCGGTGCGGCGCCGCGTGCTGGAGATCGTCTGGCGCGCGCACGAGCCGATCGGCGCCTACGACATCCTGGCGGAACTCTCCAAGGAGCGCGACAAGGCCGCCCCGCCGACCGTCTATCGCGCCCTGGAGTTCCTGATGGGCGCGGGACTCGTGCACCGCATCGACTCGCTCAACGCCTTCCTCGGCTGCGACGCGCCGGGGCACGCGCACGTCGCCCAGTTCCTGGTGTGCCGGGCCTGCCACCGCGTGGCCGAGATCGACGACCCGGCTCTCAACCGCGTGCTTGCCGAGAAGTCACGATCGATGGGCTTCCGCATCGAGCCAACGTCCCTCGAGATCAAGGGACTGTGCGCCGACTGCGCGGCCGGCTCAGCGGGCCACGAGCACCACGCCCGCGAGCAGCAGGCCCGCGCCTAGCAGCCGCGTGGCGCTCACGGGCTGCTGCGCGAAGCCGAGCAGTCCGTAGTGATCGACGACGATCGAGGCGATCATCTGTCCGGCCACCGACAGGGCCAGGACCCAAAGCGCACCGATGCGCGGCCCCACCAGCGTCACGAGCGCGACGTAGAAGCCGCCGAACAGGCCGCCGAGCCAGGCCCATGCGGGTACCGCCGCCCACTGCTCGCGGGCCGGCACCGGCATGCGGGTCAGCAGCAGGAAGGCCAGCAGCCCGAGGAAGCCGACGCCGAAATTGACGGTGGCGGCGGCGGTCATGTTGCCGATCTCGCGGCCGATGCGCGCGTTCATGCCCATCTGCAGGACGAGGCCGGCGCCGGCGAGGAAGGCGAGCGCCCCGTAGACGGAGTTCACCGGGCGTACCGCCGCAGCAGCCAGTCGCGCGTCGGCCGGGTACGCATCAGCAGCAGAACGACCCGCCAGAACAGCCGTCGTGACCACGGCACGCGCCTCGGCGGCACCACGGCCTCGACCGCCGCGACGACGTCCTCGTGAACGAACAGGCGATCGGGCGCCGCGAGCAGCCCGGCCGCGGGTTCGGCAACCGGCACACGGCCGAATGCGTCGACCTGCAGCAGCCGACCACCGGCGTCGCGGCCGCGCAGCCGCCAGCCGGCCCCCTCACGCCCCGGCAGCGGCTCCAGCACAGGCGACGAAAGGCGCGGAACCGGATCGGGCAACGTCTCTGAATCCATGGCCATCCGGTCAGGATAGCGGCGATACGCCGGCGCATGCCAGCGCTGCGCACCACGCCTCGAGCTTGGACGCAAAGCTGCGGCCCGCGTGGGCA
>JBIIDW010000537.1:0-2568 GCA_044238215.1 Steroidobacteraceae bacterium | reverse complement strand
CGCGCCCGCCACCAGCGCGACCCACAGCGCCGTGTGCGCGAGCCTTGCCCAAAGGTCGTCGTCGGGCAGCCCGAGCACGCCGTCCAGCAGCACCACGAAGCCGAGCACCGGGACGATGACGTTGCGCAGGAAGGCGACGGGCGCGGCGAGCGCGCTGCCCCGGCGGACCAGCGTGGCCACGGCCTCGTTGAGCACCAGCAACGCCAGCGGCAGGCCGACGAGCAGCGCGAGTGCCGGCCGCCACGCGTCCTGCAGGCCCGCCTGCGCCGCCTCGAGCCCGCTCATGCGCTCAGCCGCCCACGCGGCCCGGCGTCGCGGCCGGCTCGTCCTGCACCGGCCAGAGCTCGACCTCGCCCATGCCGCGCACCATCGCGCGGAACGCGGGCCCGAACGCCACCTCGTCGCGCACGCGGTCGCGCACGGCACGGGTGACCTGGATCGAGGTCCTGCCGTCGGACTCGATGCCGCGCGCGAGGCGCACGGTGTCGCCCCACAGGTCGTAGATGAAACGCCGGCGGCCGACCAGGCCGCCGGTCACCGGGCCCGCGTTGATGCCGATCTCGGCGACGATGGCGAGCCCGCGCTCCGCGTTGAAACGCCGCACGATGCGCACCACCTCGCGCGCGAACGTCACCATCCGCGCGGTGTGGTCGGGCCGCTCCACCGACAGCCCGGAAGCTGCGAGATACGACGAGCCGATGGTGCGCACTTTCTCGACGCCGTGCTCCTCCGCCGCTTCGTCGAACGCGGCGACGATGTCGGAGAGCAGCGTGAGCGAGGCGCCCTCGGCCTCGCCGCCGCCCGCGGGCGCGTCGATACCGATCAGGTTGACGAAGGCCACGGTGACGTCGGCGAAGGCCTGCGGCTCGTCCTGGCGTCCCTCGCGCACCTGCGCCGCGCCCGGCCCCGGCAGCAGGCTCGACAGCAGCCGCTCGGTCTCGCGCACCTGTTCCTGCATCCGGCCACGGCTGCTGCGCAGGTTCCCGACCATGTCGTTGAAGGCCTCGCCGAGCGCGCGGAACTCGGGCGCCGCGGCGAGCGGCACCGGCGTGTCGAGGTCGCCCGCGCTGATGCGGCGGGCACCCTGCACCAGCTGCTCGATCGGCCGGGCGATGCGCCCCGCGAGCCACACGGCCAGCAGCGAGGCCAGCAGCGCGAGCGCGGCGGCGGCGGCGAGCGCGCGACGGGCATAAGCCGCGAGAGGCTGCAGGGCCTCGGCCTGGTCGACCTCCGCCAGCACGCCCCAGCGCAGGGAATCGAGGTCGATGGGGCCGTAGGCCGCGAACACCGGCTGGCCGCGGTAGTCCTCGGTCTCGATCACGCCCGACTCGCCGCCGAGCGCGGCGCGCGCGCCCTCGTGGTCGACCGGCACGGTGAGCACCGTGGTGCCCAGCCGCTCGACCGCGTCGACGGTACCGGCGGTGAGCGGGGAGCGGCGCAGCGTGGCGACGAAGGCCTGCGCATCCTCGCGGATGAATCGCGAGTCGGTGCGCATCGTGAGGTCAGGGCCGATGAGATAGGTCTCGTCCGTGCGGCCGAGGCCGCCCGGCTTGCCGTCGCGCGTGCCGTACAGTGCCTTCTCGATCGACTCGAGCGGGAGCCTCAGCGACAGCACCGCGACCAGGCGGTTGCCCTGGAAAACCGGAGTCGAGACGAAGGCGCGGGGCGCACCCATCGACGGGCGATAGAACTCGAAGTCCGAGAGCCGGTAAGCATCGACGTCCTGGCTGCGGCTCAGCGCACGCACGGCGGCGGCCAGATGCGTCGCGGCGTACGGGCCGTCGGCCAGGCTGGTGCCGAGCACGGTGGAGGCCCGGTAGCTGAAGAACACCTCCAGCGTCTCCGGGTCGGTCAGCAGCACGTTGTCGAAGCCGAGACGCCGGATGATTTCGCCGAGCTGCGGACGCAGGCGCGCGAGCGCGCGGCCGTAGCCGCTGGCGTCGGCCGCCGCGACCAGTTCGCCGCTGCCGATGTACGGGCGCACGCCAGCGGCGATGTAGCGGTGGTGGAGATACCAGCCCGCCCGCGTCTTCGGCAGGAAGGCACCCTCGGGCGACTGGGCGCCGAGCCGGGCGTCGATCGCGGGCGTGAATTCCCGGGAGTAGAAGTCGGCGACCGCCGCACGCTCGGCGTCGGTAAGCACGGCGCCGTCGAGGCCGCGGTAGGCGTCGCGCAGCTCGACCGCGGCCGCGGCGATCTGCGGCATCGCCGACACCGCCAGCACCTCGTTGCGCACGGCCTCGAGGACCGAGGTCACCGCGCCTGCCTTCGCGCGCTGCAGCGACTGCACCTGGGCCAGCGCGGAATCACGCAGGCTGTCGCGGGCGCTCGAGTAACCGATCCATGCGACCAGTGCGATGGCCGACAGCACCAGCGCGAGCACCGCGGCCAGCAGCTTGGACTGCAGGCTGATGGAACGCAGGAATCCCAAGCGATGCCCTCCCCCCGTCGGATCGGGTCCGCGGCGGCTCACTCCGCCAGCGTGACCTCGACCTTGCCGTCGGGGCCGATGTCCGACACGTTCAGCTTCACGCCCAGCACGTCGGCGTAGCCGAGGATGCGCGGCTT